>NZ_JRFE01000061.1 GCF_000756305.1 Myxosarcina sp. GI1 | reverse complement strand
ACATACGACCTAAAATTTCGAGTTGCCGCACCGAATGATACTTCTGGTTCAATAAATGTCAAGCTAGATGATAAATTGCTTGGAAAAGTTACCGTTACTGGAACGGGGGGCTGGCAAAATTGGCAGACAATAGAGCTACAAGATGTCGAACTCGATGGTGGCGAGGATAAAATTCTGCTTCTAGAAGTTGGTGATAGTGGTTACTTTAACCTTAATTGGTTAGCGTTCGAGCAAAAAAACGTAAACGATGGCGTAAATGACAAAAACAATAAAGTTGAAAACGTTACTGTTGAAAGTAAATCTTCTGTCCTCAACGCCGTTGAAACACAAGACACTAATAACGTTAATATGAGTAACGTTAAAGCTCGCAGTACCGACGACTTCCTCGACTCAATAGGAGTTATAGTTCAAGCAGGAAACCGAGAAACTGCCTATGGTAATTTCGATTCGGTTATCAAACCCAGGCTAGATGAATTAGATGTTCGTCATGTAAGAACTAGTGTTAGACCAGATGACAATACAACTATTAGTAGGCTCAAGGAATTGGCAAAACTGGGAATGGAATTTAATTTAGTCATGAACCCTGAAGAACTTAGTCTTGATGAGTCTGTCGAGCTAGTAGAAGAATTCGGAGCGGCGATCGAGTCGGTAGAAGGACCAAATGAATGGAATCATACCAGGGATGAAACTTACAAAGGACAAAACTTTCCCAATGGACTCAGTAACTATCAAGCAGATCTTTATCAGGCAATAAAAAGCGACCGAGATACTGCCAATATTCCAGTAATTGCTCCTAGCTTGTCCAATGCTTTCGGAGTTAAAACCGACGTAGCAGAGTTGGGACGAGTAAAAGCCGATTTCAATAATGCCCATCACTATCCCTCTGGTTTAAACCCATATAATGACGAGCTTTTCTGGCATTTACCTATTTACTACAAGCTGGCTGGTGGGGACAAACCCCTGATTGTTACCGAAACTGGCTACTTTAACTCTGTGCAAGATCCCAAAGGCATATCGGAAGAAGCTGCTGGTAAATATTTACCGAGACTACTATTAGAATAGTGGCGCAGACAAACCCCTGATTGTCACCGAAACTGGCTACTTTAACTCTGTGCAAGATCCCAAAGGCATATCGGAAGAAGCTGCTGGTAAATATTTACCGAGACTACTATTAGAATATTTCAATCTGGGTATCGAACGAACCTATCTTTATGAATTAATTAACGACCGCGCCAGTGATAGCAGAGAATTTAACTTTGGCTTACTACGGGCGGATGGTTCTAAAAAACCTGGCTTTGTGGCGATCGAAAATATGATTGATATTTTAGATTCAGGCGGTGTGGGTAGTTCGGGAGGCTCTGGTTCTTTAGACTTGGCAATTGGCGGAGATGCTAAAGATATTCATCAAACTCTACTGCAAAAACAAGATGGGCGATATTATCTAGCTTTATGGCAAGAAGTGCCTGGTTACGACCTCAATACCAATTCCAACATCAATGTACCTGCCAAAAATCTGACTTTAAATTTTGGCAGCAATATACAACAGGCGAAAGTATACGACCCTCACACAAGTAAAGATGCTCAAACAACTGTAAGCAATGTGAATTCAATGGATGTCTCAGTATCAGATAAAGTTACTATTTTGGAAATAAGTATTTAATTATGTTTCAGATTTTGTTTTTCGTTAATAGTATAAAGAGACTCATTTATTCGATCGATATTTCCATCTTGAATAGCGTGAGATAAATTAATAAAATCATGTTTTATGTCTGGAATTTCTCGAACTAACTGCATTGCAAATAAATTGAAGATTTCTAAACTCAGAGAATTATTAACGTAGAGTAATTACAAAAGAATTTGCTAAATAACTAATACCAATTCTCAAAAACTAATATCAGTTTGGTAATACAATTTTAAACTCAGTATACTCGCCAACAACTGAATCAACTTCTATAGTTCCTCGATACGCTTCTATCCATTCCTTTGCTAAATACAATCCTAAACCCATTCCTAACTCCCCCTCTGTTTCTCGTTTTGTCGTCCAAAAATCTGTGAAAATTTTTTGGCGGTTGGATAATGGTATTCCAATACCATTATCTTTTATTGTAATAGTCGTATTTGAATTTTTCACAACTGTTATTGTAACAGTTAAATCTAAAAAAATCGATTTTTTTTGTTTTTCTAGTAAGTAGTAAAAAGCGTTATCTACTATGTTTTCAATAGCGTTCTCTATTTCTATAGGTATTGTCACTCCCTGTAAATCTGCCTTATTATAATTTTTAATAGTATCGATACGTCTATTTGTTTCTTGCAGATTATATTTGCTTTTAATGTTTTCTAAAACGCGGTTAATAGAGTCAACAACTTGAAAACTGAAATAATTGCTTAACTTATTACTACTATTACTTTCTAAAACTTTTTTAAGGTCATTTCTTTCCTTGTATAATTTCTTGATTTCATTAGCTATTATCAAATTATTTTCGTCTATTGTTCTTAATTTTTCAGTTAAATATTCCAAAGAACTTTTGATTTCTTCTCTTTCTTCTTCTTCTAAAAACAGATTTATATATTCATCCAGTAGCTCGCCAAGCTCTCGGACAGCTAATATTGAATTATACGTGCAGCCAGAAATACTATTAATTTTGTTTCTTACTGTATGAGCAACTTGAAAAGAGAGAGAGCTAAACACCTTAGAACGCTGCTGTGTGAGAACGATCTCCTGTAATGCTTTTCTTCTTTTTCTCTCTTCATTAAGAGATTTTCTTAAAGAAAAAACATAAACAATACTCAAACTTAGTAAACAAGTGACGAGATTAGTTGCAGTAGGAAACCACCAACCTAACATAATTGCCAAGAAACCACTGCTGAGGATAAAAATAGAGCTATACGCGAAAACGAGCAAAAAAACGAATGTGTGTTTTTTTTGCTTAAAGATTTGCCTATCAAGTGCGTACCATCCTACAGCAGAAACTATTAATAATGATAGTAGTATATAAGTATTTTGTTCCCAAGCTGAAGATAGTCTGACGTTCATTCTTGTCTGTGCGACGGCATTAACAATTTGGGCGGCGATTGCGGCATGAATTTCTACTCCGTAGTTTCCAGGGAAATCATTTGCTAATTCGACGGGGGAAAGAAAATAATCGCCAACGGTTTCGGCGATAGAGCCGATAAAAACCATCCGATTCTCGAACAAATTTGGCTTGATATCTCCTTCTAGCACTTTAGAAATCGCGATCTTTTGGATTAGAGGAACGGCAGCGGGAAAGTTTATCAAAATTTGGTCGCCGTCTATTTGCTCGGCTCTATATAAATGATTGAGAGAAATGCAGCTTGCTTGGTGAAGCAGTAGGGATAGTAAATCTGGCAAATCTCTGTCGGATTCTGCCAAACAACGCTTTTCATCTAAATAATCTATAGTAATTTTTGGAAATACTACCTCGCCTAGCTTGAGAGAATTTTGAGAACCGTATCCTTCAGGATAGATTCCCGATCTTTGTAGGTGCTGGTAAGCTACTGCCAATCCCAGGCTGGGTAGCGGTTCTTTCTCTTTAGAACTATTGACATACAGGTATCCCCGACGAATCATACCGTTGAGACTATCTTCAATTAGTTGGCTTGCTCCCGTTCTCCTATCTTTTTTCAAAACTGGAGGAGCCGATATGGAAATATTTTCTGGATTTCCACCGTCAGTTTTTTCTATCCCAATTAAGTTTTTTGTAGTTTGATAAATTCGCTCTAATTGAGTTTTACCATGTCCGACACTATCGTTGCGGTGCAGATCCAGCCCGATAGCACTAGGATTTTGTCGCTTGATTTCTTTGAGAGTTTTGGCTAGAGTTATATCCTCCAAAGGGAAGCCATACCGTGCGATATCCGTCTCGGTCATGGCAACAATAATTACCGAGGGTTCGGAAGAATTGGTCGATGGCTTCAATTTTAGAAAACTATCGTAAAGCTGATGCTCTAAACCTTGTAGGACACTGCCCGCACCAGAAAAAATGGAGATAACAAAACCAATCGCTATAGCTGTTAGAGGAGGATAGAACCTTGTCACAAATTTAACTTAATAAATAACATGACGTTTCAGCGAGTTCTTGGTATAACTTCATAAACATTAATGCACTTTTAGCCAATTAGAGTATCAATCTATTGAGATACATTTATAAAATTTACTTTCAAATTATAGTTCAATTCGCTTAAATTAACTTCTTCTAATAGTCGATTGAAAGTTTGGCGATCGCCGTTTTCATAGCTTGTCGATAGTTCGTCGTACCAAACTTCTCCGAAAGCGTATTCAGAGATCTCGCTGGCATTAATACCAGACACTCGTTTTAACCAAGCTTTAGCGTACAAATTTTTAGAAGGAATTAAATCGCTACAAACTATAGTTACCGTCCAACGATAGGTCTTACCTTTCTTTAACGGAGGAATGCTAGTGGGCAGCTTAAAAGCATTTATGCCCGAAATTGGACGGCTTATATTTTTGACGATTATTGGTTTTTCTCCTAACTCCAATAGAGTAAAACGCAGTGGCAAATTCACCTCTTCCGCGACATACCAAAAAAAAGTAGGATGGGATTTTAGAGTGCTAGCAAGAGGTTCTTGTGGAACCAGTAAAATTACTGTATGATCGAGTGTCGGTAAGAGCGCGTTGCAACCGCCTCGCGCTCCTCCCGCTCGGCGAGATTCGCTGCGGTCTTGACTTCTACTTTCTGATGGTTTGTAGTTTTTCTCACTTGCACCGACTAAACTTAAATCCAAAAGAAACCAGGCGATTAGTGCCGTACAGCCAACCTTTATTAGTTTTATTGAATTAAACAAAAAATTAATCTCCAGCCAAATCTAAGTCTATGAACTGGCAAAATCATACAAATGCTATTATCAATCGCGTCAGGCACACGCTATTTGTTTTCGCCATTCTACTTTTAAATCCCAAAGATACCATAGCAGCAGTAGAAAAACAATTGCCAGTAGCTAGCGAAATACTTTTAGAAGAAGCAAAGCAAGATTACGATTCGGGAAATTACAATAGAGCTTTGGCAAAATGGAACGAAGCTATAACTATTAATAAACGCCAGCCTGAGATAGAGAAAGAGCAGCTTGCCTCAACACTTGAAAATATGGCATCTGTAGAACTTCTTTTAGGCAATTCTGCCGCCGCTATTCGCTACTGGAAAGAGTCTATTGAAATGTATCGCGACGAAGCTTCAATTCATCTAGCAGCTTTAACGCTCGATCTCGCTCGCGCCTATAATGATTTTGGTCTACCTCAATTAGCTGAAACTAAGATTAAAGAGGCGATCTCGCTGATCGAGCGAAATTCCGTTTCCAACAATCTCGATCGAACCTCGTTTTTAAAGGCGGTAGCATTTTTAACTTTGGGTGATACTTTTACCATCCAAAGAAATTACGAGCGGGCGATTGCTGCCTACCAGAAGAGTTTGGCAATTCAAAATAGCGAAGAATCGCCTCTGGCAATATCTGTTCTTAATGCCCTCAGTAAGATTTACCAGATGCGAGCCGATTTTTATCGACAAAAAGCCTCGGTCGCCGCAAGAGAAGAATATATTGAAGCTGACAAATTTGCCAATCGCGCTCGACACAATCGATTCCTAGCAATTAAAGCTGCCAGGGAAGCAGTGGGAATTCAGTATGACAGCCAATCCTTGGAATCTGTTCGAGCTATAATCCAGCTAGTCAAATTGAACGAAAATAGCCCCAATCGATTTGTCTTGCTGCTACGAGCCGAAAGTATTTTACGCTCTCTTCCCGACTCGGCGCAAAAAATTTATTTGTTAATCGAACTATCATCTCTTCATCAGCCCTTAGCCAATTTAACCACCGCCATCAAGCTATCGGAAAAGCTCTCTCATAGAGTCCATTCTTTTGCCTTGGGAGCTTTAGCAACATACTATGAAGAAAACAGCGATTATTCACGGGCTTTATTTTGGAACGAACGAGCCATACGCACGGCAAAGCTAGCACAAGCACCCGATATAATTTATAGGTGGCAGTGGCAAGCAGGAAAAATCTATAAATCTCGTGGCGAAACTCAAGCCGCCAGCATTGCTTATGAAGAGGCGATCGCTGCTTTGCAATCTATTCGACGCGAACTGGCAAATAACGAAGAACTAGCAGCTAATTTTCAATTCGATATCGAACCTATGTACCGTGAATATTTAGAGTTGCTACTAAAGAAAAATAATTCTCGCCAGAATCTCATTCGTGTCCTGGAAATTAGACAGTTACTACAATTAAGCGAACTTGAAAATTTCTTTCGTGATAATTGCCTAAGCATTAATGCTACAAGCGACTCCAAGAGTCAAAAAACTGCTAATGCTCAGACCGCTGTGATTACGACTATAATACTAGAGCGAGAAACTTACATAATTCTGCAATTGCCAGACGGTTCGCTTCAAGCTCGACGGATTTCTATATCGAAGCCAAACCTGGAAAAAATAATTCGGCAGTGGCGATACGATTTGGAACAACAAGAAAACGATAACTATATATTGCGGTCGCGACAGCTATACGAATTGTTGCTCGCACCAATTGAGGCAGATCTCGTAAAATACAAGATCCAAAAGTTAACTTTCGTAAATGACGGCATACTGCGAAACGTACCGATGTCTGCTCTTCACGACGGCAACAACTATCTGATTTTTAATTATGCGATCGCTAACTCTTTAGGATTAGATTTGAGCGCAGATGTGCAACCAAATTTCCCAACTTCTGACAAAGCTTTGCTATTTGGCTTGAGTGAGGGGGTGTCTGAATTTTCGCCTTTGCCCTATGTAGATGAGGAATTAGAAAGTATTAGTCGGTTGATTCCTCGTACAGACAGTTACCTAAATCATCGCTTTAGTTTGGATAATTTTGTCAATCGGACAGAAAGCAATCGCGGCAATCTAATCCATATAGCAACTCATGGGACTTTTGCTGGAACTTTGAGTGATTCATTTTTACAGGCATGGAATAATAAAATCGCTCTTACCGAACTAGAAACTGTTCTATCAGAGCGTAATTTAAATTACGACGAGCGGATTCGACTGCTATTTTTGAGTGCTTGTGAAACTGCTAGAGGTAATGAAAAAGCTACTTTGGGAATGAGTGGTGTGGCACTGAGATCTGGGGTTGAAACCATTATCGGGAGTCTTTGGTCACTTAGCGATCGACAGGCAAGTTTGTTAGTGCAAAAATTTTACCATTACGCTATTGAAGATGAACTACCGTTTGATATGGCTCTGCGTCAAGCACAACTCGATCTTATCTCTATGCTCGACAATCATCCTGCCCTCTGGTCTAGTTTTACTTTAATCGAACGCAGCTAGAATCGATGGGGAAACTTATGGCTGACTCATCTACAAGCGAAAATGCGCTTGAACCTAACCCACTATTAGTCTGACACCAATCTCGAACACAAAAAATCGTTAGTTCGCTCTTATATCTTTGGCAATTTTCCGATTTTAAACCGCTCGAAAACCACAAAAATGGATTAGTGGGATAGGTTCTTAGACTTTCCTCTGCTGGAAATTAGGGTAGAAAGTTACTTTACCATTTTTCCAAGATAACGAAGTTATTATTGCTGTAGCTCTGTCAAACTTTTTTGCATGATAGCAATTAAATTTTGTCGATTGAATTCATCAAGATTAGTTATTTGTATGTTTTCTAAAGATTTAATACATCGTTTTACTTCTTTAGTCAACTGTAATGGCTGAGTTTGAGCAGGTTGAAATTGGGCAATAATTTCTTTTAATTTTTTGTTGGTCTGAGTTAGAGAAAGATCTTGCTTGATAACGGCATCGATTAAATTACGTCGTAACTTTCTTGCTTTCTGTTCTGAGATATTTAGCTTCTGAGCTTTTACTTTATTAATGATTTTAGCTAGCGCATCTTTCAAACCTCGATTGCGTATCGCTTCTTTTATATCATCTGCCAGCTTGAGCATAGGAAAATAATTTTGATTGACAGAAAGCGGATTAAATCCATAGTCAAGGATAATCTGACAAGTTAGTCTTTCTGACTCGGATAAACCTAATTCTTCAAGTTGCTGTTGAATATCTGTTTCATTTTTAAGTATATTTCCTAAAACTTTTTGTTTACCCTGGCGTTTAAGTCGAACGATCGTAGTATTAAGAATAGTAGGAATTTTTTCTCTTGTTAGAGTATTAGTTTTAGATTCAATTCTTTCTAATAAAGAATCCGCTAGATCGAGAGAATTAATACTTGATTTACTAATGGCAGCAATAAAAACATCGTCGTCAAAAGTCGCTGCATTGTAATCAATAATGATTGCCTTAATAGTTGACCAATTTAGCTGTTTTGCTGCCTGCCAACGACATTCACCATCAAAAATCAAATAACCATCTGTATGTGGCGGAGAAACTAAAATTATAGGCTCTTTTTGTCCTACCTGAGCCATACTTATTTTGCGTTCCTCTACCACATAAAAAGAACTTCGAGGCTGTTTTGGATTAGGCTTTATTTGTGATAGAGGAACATCTTCAATTCCTTTTTGCTGATAAGCTTGTTCTAACTGTTGTTTGAGTTTTTCATTTTCTTGTTGTAGAAGAGGAATTTCTCTAGCTTGCAGGGCACTCTCGAAAGTTTCTTCCAAATTAATTTGTCGTTTAACCATTTCTTTTACTAACTCTAATTTTTTATTGCATTAATGACATAAGGTGCAATTGCAGGTAGCTTTTGAAGCATTTTTCCATCTAGTCCTTTTAACTTTGATTGATTAATTTTTTTAAACAAATGACCATCTTCAGTAAAGTCATAGCAAGGTGTAGAACCAGGGGAATCAAGAAAAACAGGCAGTCCCATTGCATAAGCATTAAAGAATCTTGAAGATTGACGGATGGGACTAAAACATACAGTGCTGAATTTTTGAGCAAATGCGGGAAATTGATTTAATGTATTACGTTGAATAGCTGCGTTGTGATCGTATCTACATGGTAGTATGCCGAGGATTTCTGGTGTGGATTTAAGATAAGTTTTGTATTTATACAACCATTCAAATAAAGCATTAATATCAGAGATACATTTTTGAGTCATTTCAGCACATATTATTAGATGAGTTGCCGCGCATAGTGCCATTAATGATAATTGACCTTGTTGACCTGGAGCATCGATTAAGATGACATCATGAGATAAAGGAAATTTTTCCAAACATTCTCTTAAGCGAAACATACCAAATGGATCTCCTGTAAGTTGTCTGGATATTGACTCCAAAGAATTTCTCTCAGCTTGACATACGACTGCTTTTTCTTTTAGCGTTTCTTTCCACAAAGGCAAAAAAGGATAATTTCCTTGAAAGCTATCGACAAGAATTGAAGCAGTGCTAAATTCTGGAGAAGGTTTAGGTAAACCGCAACAATCATGAAAAGAATTTCTATTATCAAGCTCAATTAAAGCCACAGACAAACCATTTTGCACTAGCAAATAAGCTAAATGCACCATCAGCGTGGTCTTTCCCGTTCCTGTTGAAGACAAACTAGTAATTATAAATTGCTCTGTCATTAAGCCTAGCTCAATAGTTGCTTTAATCTACTCATTTGTACCCTAACGTTAGGGTATATTTATTAAAAATGAAATAAAATTTTAGAATTTACATTTTGTTTTGAGAATAATAAATTGAACCTTGATGCTAATTTTGTTAGATGTGTTTGGATAAATTTTGAGTGTTTGTTTCTAACTTAACTAACTATACTCATTTTTTTAACTAACTGCTTCCACAGTTTGCTCTACGGTCAATTTATTCCAAACGGGTACGAGGTTAGAAACTGGATACCTACAGCGAGAAGAAGCCTTATATTTATAAAACACTTTGTATAATCATTTATCGGCTGAGAGATAATAGAGTAGAAACTCTCCACATCTTACATCAAGCGCAAAAATATCCGTGAGAACGATGGACTTATTCGAGAAAGCGAAAAAAAGCGGGGGAGATAGAGATCGCGACAAATTTTCCACGGGCTATCGCTACCCATAATTAATCCAGCCAGAAATCTTGAAACCGCTTTGGAGATAATTCCGTATAGCGAACACAAATCTTCGATTTGTCCATGCTTTCAGCATGGGACGAACAAAGTTCGTCGCTGAATATTTCGATGACCAAGATATGCCTAGATAGCCCTAGTATCATATCCTCGACTTGCCAAATAAAACCCACAGGCGTGCCTCAACATATGAGGATGGACGTTGGATGTTTTTGAGCAATTGTTTGGATTCTGCCAGAGCTAATCCTAAGTTTAATGGTTGAAAGGGTTCATCTCTTTGCCATTCTCCGACATTAAAGATTTGAGAGGTATTATCATTTTCTAACTCTATGACCAGTTGTACTGTTACTTTCATCCTATTGTGATTGTTTGATTGAGACAATCTTTCCAAGCTTCATCACCTGTAGCGTACTGACTCAGCAATTTGTTTATTTTGGTGCAGTCTGTTTTGTCGTTAATTGTCGCCCAGTAATGAAGTTCTTTTAATTCTTCTCTATGATTGGCGATTTCTTCTATTCCACCTTCGCTCTACAGTTGTAGATAGAAGCTAGGGTGCTCGACCTCGTTTGCGATAATGAAAAAGGCGAGCAGAAGCTTGGTGTTTTCTACGCCAAAACGACCAGTGCAAAATCGATTCAATTGACCAAGAACGAGGAAATAGTAATTTCCAAATCCATCGCTACTGCTAATTCAAATCGACTGTGTTGTTGGCGTAGAGAAATAAATCCGAGCGCACCACCACAATTTTCAGGGGGACAATTTCCTTTGCCTGTAATACATACTGGCAATACTCGATCGCTTTCACCAGGCGAAATAGCTTCTACTCTAATTTGATGCTTCCAGCTACAATTGAAGTCGTATTCGTAGCTGAATTTTTCTCTTTCTCTGAAACCAAATTTGGATAGTTTGATTTCATGAGCATTGCCCATAAATCCGCCAGTGCTAGGGTAACTGATGCCATAATGTACGCCATGAATGAGAAATTGGTGTAGATGTTCCTCTTTCCAGCCCATGACAATCTGGATTACGTAGTGCAGATCGGCAATGGTGCTATCACTACTCACTTTGATCCGTCGCCAAATCATCGGACTGATGCCGATTAATACTATTTTTAGCTGGTATGTGACGGGCGGGGTTGACTCTGACATAAGTTTATTTTAAGCGACCTCCCCCGCTTTTTTTCGCTTTCGTAGACAAGAGGTATTACCAAAAGGTTGCTAACTCTTAAAATTAAGGATTAAGGACTCTTAAGTATTAACATTCAACTACTAACCACTAACAAACAAATGGATATCAGCGACCTCAGAACTGAGTATACTTTAGAGGGATTAAGAAGAGAACAACTCGCTCCCGATCCTTTTCAGCAATTTGAATTGTGGTTTCAACAAGCTTGTGCTTCCGATCTGCCAGAACCCAATGCGATGAATTTGGCTACTGTTTCTATTACTGGTATGCCTTCACAACGAATAGTACTATTAAAATACTTCGATCGCCAGGGATTGGTTTTTTTTACTAACTACAAAAGCCGTAAAGCTCAAGAAATCAAAGCCAATCCTCAAGTATCTTTATTGTTTTTCTGGGTAGCTTTAGAACGACAAGTACAAATCTCTGGCAAGGCTGTTAAAATTTCTACTGCCGAATCACTTAATTATTTCGCCACTCGTCCTAGAGGCAGTCAGCTTGGCGCATGGTGTTCCCAACAAAGTTCGGTGATTTCTTCTCGCCAGATGCTAGAAATAAAATTTGACGAGATAAAACGTAAGTTTCGAGAACGAAAAATTCCCTTACCTTCAGCTTGGGGTGGTTATCGCGTCGTGCCGCAAAGTTTTGAATTTTGGCAAGGCAGACCAAATCGTCTACACGACCGCTTTTTGTATTCTTACATAGATGCTGAATCAACCTGGAAAATTCAAAGATTAGCCCCTTAGCCAGGTTATTTCTGACTGGACATAATATCTTTTGTTACATTCTAGCTCTTTTGTATTGCCAAGATCGTCTTCAACAAACTACTGACAAATTACAAGCTAGTCACTATAAAATAGCCACTATTGCTACTTGGATGACTTTAATCAGGGCTGTTTTATTACCATTAGCACCCCGGCTTTTTCAGAACAAGCGCGTGCGCAATAATTTATTGCACCACTGATTTATATCTTCGCCGCTATTCCTGTCTTGGGATTAATTTTAATTGGCTTGCTCTTAAGAAATTTGCAACGACGGGAAGAAAATATTTAGAAAACTGTGTTGGTATCGACTCTGGCACAGTTTTCCTAGTTTTACTTTTTTGTTAGAATACTATATAGTTATATAAAATAATGAAATTATTTCTATTTCGTCCATGCCCAAAACTGACTCTCGCGTCAAGACAGCTAAACCCCCCGAATATCTTGCCCCAGTTGCCGATTATTTTAAAGTATTATCAGAAATTAGTCGGTTGCAAATCTTAAGCTGCTTGAGAGAAGGAGCGATGAATGTCAGTGAGATCGGGGAAGCTACTGGTTTGGGACAAGCAAATCTATCCAAACACCTCAAAATGCTTACAGAAGCAGAAATCTTATCCCGTAAACCTCAAGGGGTAGCTGTCTATTACGAAATTCAAGATCCAATGATTTTCGAGCTATGCGAGTTAGTTTGCGATCGCCTATACCAACGGATGCAGCAAAAAGCGGAGAAATTCAAACGGTTAAGTGCTTTCGGTCCTTCTACAAAATAAACTTTAAAAAGAGTTTGCCAGTCCTTCTGGAGAATTAAGCATTGACTAATTCTGCCATCAACTCTTTAACGGGGACAATCTTGTCAGCACGTCCTGCATTAGTGCCAGCAAAAATCAAACCTTCTTCTACATTACCGCGAGCAGCCCGATCTAAAGCGCGGACGATGCAGTAGGTTTCTTTGGTATCTCGGCAGCGACATACTTGCAAACAGTTAGCCAGACATTTTTTATCTAAATCTGGAGAATCTTGTAAAATTTTTTCCACAAATTGATTGCGTAAAGCTCTACCTGGCATCCCTACAGGAGAAGGAACAATTGGCACATCTTCGGGACTGGCATGGAGATGAAATTCTTTATAACGAAGATCTGCATCGCATTCATCGGTAGTTATGAAGCGCGTGCCGATTTGCACTCCCCTAGCTCCCAAAGCCATAACGCGCTCTAGATCTTGACGATCCCAAATACCTTCCGCAGCAATTACAGGTATGTCTTGTCCTAATTCATTTTGCAGATAGTTGACTAATTCGGGGATGACTTGCTCGGCTTCTAGTTTGGTACTGGATAATTCTCCATATTTTGCTCCTAGATGACCCCCTGCTCGATTCGGATTTTCTACTACAAAAGCATCGGGTAAACGGTTGTATTGACGTTCCCATTTCCGACAGATGACCTTAGCAGCACGGGTACTCGAAATAATCGGCACTAATGCCACATCGGGATAGTCAGCAGTATATTCAGGTAGATGCAAGGGTAATCCCGCACCAGAAATAATTAGATCGACACCAGATTCGGCAGCAGTACGAACTAAAGTTTCGTAATCCCTTACCGCTACCATGACATTAATTCCGATAATACCTTGGGGACTAAGTTGACGAGCTTGGTTTATTTCATCAATTAATGCCAAACGATTGGCTTTAAACAAATTACCTTTTGAGTAATAAGGAGAGTTAAGTCCCAGGCAAACTGCCGAAATAATACCAATACCGCCAGCATTGGTTACAGCACTGGCAAGATTGGCTCCAGAAATTCTAATCCCCATGCCTCCTTGAATAATTGGGTAGGGAGCAAGATGTTTTCTAATACGAAGCGGTGGAAGTGTGGTCATAATATGTTGTTATTTAACTGTTGAATAGCAGTATTAAAAGCGATTGCTAATTCAAAATAACGCTTTAAATAATTATATAGTTATTTAGCTATAAAAAAACAACCCGAAGTAATTAAAACCTGGGTTGCTTAAAATATTAGAAGGAAGTTAGAAGGAAATTGGCATGAACGCAATAAATCGCCAATTAGCTGTGAACAGCGGGGGCAAGTAAAGCAAGAGGTTGAATTTCTCCCGAAGCCAAGTCTAAGGGGAAGTTATGAACGTTGCGTTCGTGCATGGCTTCAATACCCAAACCAGCACGGTTCAAAACATCAGCCCAGGTGTTAACGACCCGACCTTGAGCGTCTAAAACAGATTGATTGAAGTTAAAACCATTGAGGTTAAAGGCAAAGCAGCAGACAGCCATCGCAGCAAACCAGATACCAACTACGGGCCATGCACCTAAGAAGAAGTGTAGACTTCTAGAGTTGTTGAAGGAAGCATATTGGAAGATTAGACGACCGAAGTAGCCGTGTGCTGCGACAATGTTATAAGTTTCTTCTTCTTGACCGAATTTGTAACCGTAGTTTTGTGATTCAGTTTCAGTTGTCTCACGAACTAAAGAGGAAGTTACAAGCGATCCGTGCATGGCAGAAAATAACGCTCCGCCAAAAACACCAGCAACACCAAGCATATGAAAAGGGTGCATCAGCACGTTGTGTTCTGCTTGCAAAACAAACATAAAATTAAATGTGCCGCTGATTCCCAAAGGCATACCATCAGAGAAAGAACCTTGTCCGATGGAATAAACTAAAAGTACCGCAGTCGCAGCAGCAACAGGTGCGCTGTATGCTACACAAATCCAGGGACGCATTCCCAAACGATAGGATAGTTCCCATTGACGACCTAAATAGCAGAAAATACCGATGAGGAAGTGGAAAACAATAAGTTGGTAGGGACCGCCATTGTATAACCACTCATCTAGGTTAGCCGCTTCCCAAATAGGATAAAAGTGCAGTCCGATCGCATTAGAACTAGGAACTACAGCCGCAGAAATAATATTGTTGCCATAGAGTAATGAACCTGCAACGGGTTCGCGAATGCCGTCGATGTCTACAGGTGGTGCAGCAATAAAAGCAATGATAAAACAAATAGTTGCCGTCAATAAAGTGGGAATCATCAGTACCCCAAACCAACCAATATACATACGGTTGTTGGTGCTGGTAATCCATTTACAAAATTTATCCCAAAGATCGTTACTTTGGCGTTGTTGCAGAGATACAGTCATAATTTTTAATTTCGAGGTCAATCATTGTTAAAGGCAAGTCAACCTTATTTATTATTTAACTACATAGTTATATAAAAGTCAAGTAGTAATTTTAATTTTTTCTTACATATTGAATCAAATTACTGAAACTAATAAATTAAATTTACCCAAAGCATTAAGAAAAGTAACAAAAAAAGTCATGATTCTAGTTTGAATTATTATACAACTATATGGCTATATAAAAAGTCGATAAAAGTTTAATCTAGCTTAACAAGATTGATTTATGGGCAAATTATTTGACGAACTCAAGCAGGATATTTTGTATCAGCATGGCATGAATGCTTGTCTCAATTGCGGTGTCTGTACTGCGGTTTGTCCGGCCGCCGAGTTTAACGACTACTCTCCTAGAGAAGTGATGAACATCGTTCAATCAGAAGATGACGAACTAATTAAAGAGTTACTAAAGTCGGACAAAATTTGGTACTGCGGGCAGTGCTTTTCTTGTAAAACCAGATGTCCCAGGGGAAATAATACCGCCTCAGTCGTGCTTGCCTTACGCCGACTTTCTATTCGTCTCGGTTATTTTACCGAATCAGAAAAAGGCAGACAACAGTTATTCGCCAAGCGAGTGTTTGGGAAAAATATGCTCGAACGAGGCTACACCCTCCTAGCCGAAAATATTTCCCCCGCCCACTTCCCCGAACTCGGTGAAAACTGGGAATACTATTACGAGCATAGAGCAGAAATGCGCCAATGGTGGGATGTGCCAATGGATTTAGAAAATAGCCCAGGTTCTCACCGCCTGATACCCGAAAAAGATTTAGCAGAAGTACGAGCAATTTATCAAACCACAGGTGCAGTTTCTTTGATGGATGCAGTAGAACGAGGCATGGAAAAAAAATTGGGTAGTAAAGCCGAAGTAGAAAAATACTGGCAAATCTGGTTAGAAACTGGCGATAGCAGAAATTACGAACTCCAAGAAAACAAATAAAGATAAATTGTCATGAAAGTAGCAGGAAAAAATAAAGCGTGGGAAAGACATCAGAAGCACGTCCCTACAGTAGACGAACCAGGTGGCGATAAATGGGGCTGCTTCCGTAGTTGTTTTTTACAGAGTGCTGCCCCCTACACTGAAGGCATTGCCTATAAAATTTTGAAAAATGACTTGGGTATGGATTTGCGAGAAGCACCGGGACATACTTCCTGTGGGGCGATTGGCTATCACGGAGATGTTTCTAACCTGGAAACCCAGATGGTAATGGCAGCGAGAAACTTTTCTGTTGCCCATCACGAACTAGGTGTAGATAATCTTTTTTCCTTCTGTGTTACTTCATTTGCTAACTATACGGAAATGATTAAACTTTGGGAAGAAGAACCAGAGTGGAGAGAATATACAGAAAAAACCTTAAAAGAAACTACTGGCAGAGAGTTTTGGATTCCTCACGTATCGGGCGGAAGACCGTCTGTAGTTCATGCTTCCGATGTGTTCTTTGCCAATCGTCATCAACTAGCAGCTAAAGCCAAATATAGTCTGAAGGAAATTAAAGCAGTCGATCATATTGGTTGTCACTACGCCAAAATCTTTCCAGGGGAATGTATGGGTGGGGCGGAATTTCCTCAAGTTTTAGTGGGGTTGCTAGAAGCTTTCGGTGCGGAGATTGTCGATTATCCTGAACGCAGACATTGCTGTGGTATGGGTTTTCGTCAGTGTGCGTTTCCCGAAAATAGAGACTATACAGCTAGTAGTGTTTATAAGAAATTAGCCAGCCTTAAAGAAACACATCCAGACTGCAACCTAATGCTTACTAACTGTCCAGGATGCACCGTGTTTTTAGATGCCGAACAGGGAACGATTAGAGAAGTTCTCGAAGAAGAATTTAATGTCAGCGTTTTAGACTATGCCCAATTAACAGGCTTGTTATTGGGTTATGACCCTTTCAAAAATTGTGGTCTGAATGCCAAAGCAGTTGCGATCGAGCCTTTGCTAGATAAAATTGGCATTCCCTATGATAAGTCAAAAACTGCCGAAGAACGTAGAAGACCTTTTTAGATTTTGGATTTTGGATTATTTTTTCCGATTGGCTATCAAGAGCAAATACTTACTGAAGAGAAGATTAAATGGCACGCAGACGCAAAATTTACTACTTGAATTATCTTAGAGCGATCGCTGCTTTGGCACTACTGGTTGTTTGGAGTTTTGCAGCACTTACTGGCTTTCTATTGGAGCTTTTACTCAGAGGATATGGTGCGGGTAGGCTATTTCTATTTCTGGGTTTAACCAGACATCAGTGGGGAGAAATACATTTTGTTGTTTGTGTTATTGCTCTAGGCGTAACGGTCATTCATACATTACTCGAATGGCGAGTTTTACGTGGGTATATCCGTTACTTTTTCGATCCTCATCATCGTCCTGGCTTATTTAAATAACGATGGCTTAAATATCTGGCAAATATTCTCAATTTATAAAGTGAGCAATGCTTACCTTACAGTAAACAATTAACCTTAATGATTAGACAAATGAATAACACAGTAATCGTAATTGGCGGTGGCGTTGCTGGCATGGCTGCTACTGGAAAACTCAGACTATTTGGACTCAATGTAGTTTTGATTGAAAAAGCAGCAGAACTAGGAGGTCATGTCAAAAATTGGTATAAGGTTTTTCCCGATTTTACCGATGCTTCGGAAATTCTGGACAATCTTAAGGGACATCTCAAAAGAACGAGAATTTTAACCACTACTACGGTAATAAAAATTGAGGGAACTGCACCTAACTTTACCGTTACGACTTCTACAGGCGAAAAGATCGACTCTTCTGCAATTATCGTTGCGACGGGATTCAGACATTTCGATGCTTCCTTTAAAGAAGAATATGGCTATGGAATTTACGATAACTGCATCACCTCGGTAGAATTGGATGCCATGTTGAAGCAGCAAAACCTGAAAACGAGGGCGGGTAAAACTCCTAAGAAAGTGGGGATAATCCACTGTGTTGGTTCGAGAGATCGACAGGTGAATAATAATTACTGTTCTAGAGTCTGCTGTACTAATGCCATCAAGGTAGCTATAGAGATTAAAGAATTGATTCCCGATTGTGAAATCTATTGCCTCTACATTGATATTCGGGTTTTTGGTCGCGGTTATGAAGAGCTGTACCGCACTTCTCAAGAAAAGTATGGCGTTCAGTTTATTCGGGGAAGGCTTTCGGAGGCGGGAGAAAAAAAAGATGGTAGCCTATTGCTGCGCCTAGAAGATACCCTTACCGCCAAACCAATGCGGTTAAGTGTGGATATGTTGGTCTTAATGGTAGGAATGGAAGGCAATACCGACTTATCGGCAGTGGCAGATCTTCAGGTAGGTTGCGATCGCTTTTATGCTACGGCTCATCAACAATATTCTAATAACAATTCTGCCAGACCTGGTATTTTTCTGGCGGGTACGGCAACTGGACCAAAAGCAATTATGGAATCGATTACCGATGGGCGTGCTGCTGCCTCGGAAGTAGTAGCTTATTTAACCAATATGGCGGTAGCTGCTAAGAACGGTGAGGGATCGTCTGTCAAATTTAATTCGGGAGCTTGCGATTTCCGTCATTTAACACCTTGTCAGTAAAGTTTACTAAAATCGTAAATCGACATGAAGACTAAGAAAAAATGTTTTTTTGGCATGAAAATCGACCGTCAACTAGACGGTGACAAAATGAATCAGGACTTTATCGATAAGGTAGTTGCAGAAGGTGGTGTGGGTGCTGCGATTGCAGCTTGTATGCAGTGCGGTACTTGTAGCGGTGGCTGTACCAATATCGATCGCATGGATATGTCCCCTAGAACTTTAGTTTTAATGGTGCAGAGGGGAGAATGGAAAAAGGTTCTCAATAGTGATACCTTGTGGTTGTGTACTTCTTGTTATATCTGCACCTCCAGATGTCCTCGTGGGGTGAGTCCTTCGGATGTAATTGAAGCGGTAAAAGCGATCGCCATTCGCCAAGGAATTGAAAACGATTCGGTTAAGTTTAACCAAATCTTTGTCGAGTTAATTGAGAAAAGAGGCATCCTGTTTGAACCAGAATTGATGCAGAAGTACGGGGGAATGTCCGCGATGCTGGGACAGACACAATTAGGCATTAAACTGGCTCTGCGGGGCAAAATGCCATCCCTACCAGCAAAAATTCAAGATCCGAAAAAATTTAGTCAAGCATTAGCAAAGGCAAATAAAAAATGAAATATTCTTACTATCCAGGTTGCAGTCTCCACACTACTGCTAAGGAATTTGATATCTCAACCAGAGTAGTTATGGATGCACTAGATATCCAACTAGAGGAACTCAAAGACTGGTCTTGTTGTGGCGGTTCGGTGGCTGCTGGGGTTTCCCACGATGTAGGTATGGCGATGGCAGCGAGAAATGTCGCTTTGGCACAAAAACAAAACTTCGACCTGTTAGCATCTTGTTCTGGCTGTTATAATAAGTCTGCCAGAGCAGCTAAAGCTTTGTCAAACGAAACCGAAAAAGACCGCATCAACGCCATTCTTACCGATATGGGTATATCCGTTGACCACTACAATATTCGCGTTAGAAATGTAGTGGATGTTTTAGCCCATGATGTAAATATCGCCTCCCAAATTAAACAGCCTTTAACGTGTTTAAAAGTTGCCTGCTATTATGGTTGTCTCTTAACTCGTCCCGCAGACATTACGGGATGGGACTCTCCAATTTTCCCGATGACGATGGATAATTTAGCTAAAACTTGTGGCGCAGAAGTAGTGGATTTTCGCTCGAAAACTAAATGCTGTGGCGGTCCTATTCTGGTAGCCAAACAAGATGTGGCTTTTGAATTGACCAAAAACTTATTAGACGAAGCAAAATCCCTTGGTGCAAATTGTATTGTCTTAGCTTGTCCCTTATGCGCTACTAACTTGGAGTTGAGACAGTCAGATATTGAGAAGAAATATAATGTTGCTTATAATTTGCCCATTCTTTATATCACCGAATTAATTGGACTGGCACTAGGAATTAACCCTCGAAAACTAGGTATTAATAAACATATAGTTTCACCAAAATCGGTTTTGGCTAAATTGAATAGATAGTTTAGCTAAGCTGTTATGTCTTTAAATTGGTAATTGAAACAAGGCAATAGGCAATAGGCAAGAGTATTAGAGTAAATTTTACTGACTTAAGACAACCCAGTTCAAATGCGTCCTAGCCTAGAGCTATTTAAGATGTCAATAATAGTTTCCGAGCGTGCGATCGCCCAATGATTGCAATAATTGAGAACGGGCGATCGCATTAACTCGAACGAAAAAACGACAAGTTTTGAAATATAGCTATAAGAATAGCCTTATGTAATTTGTACTGGTGGCATCACTACTTTTTTGGCTAAACCAAACATTTTTAAAACCGCAATCGCCCACCAAGTCGGATCGTATTCCCACCAACGCCAGCCAGCTTTTGCTACATTCGGATGAGCATGGTGATTATTATGCCAGCCTTCGCCGTAGGTTAAAATTGCTGCCCACCAAAGGTTGCGTGAATTGTCATTAACTTCAAAAGTTCGATAGCCCCAAACGTGAGTAACGGAGTTAATAAACCAGGTGCTATGCCAGAGTAACACGGCTCTCAGGCACATTCCGTAGACGATAAACGACCAACCACCGAGCGCGTAGAGTAATAGTCCTAGAGGAAGTTGGAGCAAAAGATAATAGCGATCGAGCCAACGGTAAACGCGATCGCGAGCTAAGTCGGGGGCATATCTTTGATAGCGATCGTATTCAAAGAATTCTGGACGGGGATAAAACAGCCACAACATGTGACTCCACCAAAAACCTCGTCGAGCGGAATAAGGGTCTTTTTCGATGTCTTCTGTATAGGCATGGTGTAAGCGGTGTCCTGCTACCCAAAAAATAGGACCTCCTTGTAATGCCAAGACTCCGATCGATGCGATGATATATTCCAACCATTTAGGCACTTCTAAACTACGATGGCTTAAGAGTCGATGATAGCCCAAACAAATGCCGATACTGCCAAAAAGCCAATGCAGAAATAGGGTTACGCCTAGAGCACTCCAAGAGAAAAACCAAGGCGTTAGCAAGACTGAAAGATGAACGATCGCAAAAAAAATAACGCTGAGCCAATTGAGTTTGAGGGGTTTTTGTCTCCCATTGTCAGATGAAATTGATGTAACTGTCATAAAAAAATTATCTCAACTATTAATTAAAAAAGCTGTTTGCTCTTAGCTTGTAGCTACTGAAATGATTGACTACCTTGAGTAGTTGGTTTTGGTATTGTTGCGGAAAAATAGTCATACTTTTGATTCCAAAGCCGATTGCTATGACAATTTAATCAGCTTATTAACTATTTAACCACATAGCTATATAAAAATTTAATATCTGGTTACAACAAATTGTAATTACAATCTGCGATCGCTGCCGAACAGTTATAGTGTGTGTTTTTAATATTCTCGTAGTGTTATTCGTACCAAGATAGATCGGTCTGTTCTATTCAATTACAAATCTCAATCTATGGTAGCGTTCGTTATAGCGATCGCTTTTTCAACCTACTGCCTAGATTCGGTTCAATCTTTTGTGAGCAACGTTTACCATAGTTTAGAATCGTTAAGAGAGTTAACGCATTTAAACTTACCACCTTCAGGAAAAACAATAGAATTCAACTTCATTACTTGCCAACCTTCTGGATACTCAAGGGTATAAGGGGGAGTAAAATTGCGAGCAAGCTCTGTTTTGAAGCCAAACCTAGAATAATATTTTGGATCGCCATAAACAAAAACTATAAATGAACCCAACGAGGAAATATTGTCTAAGCCGTGTCTGACAATTGTGGAACCGACTCTGTTTCTTTGGTGAGTTGGTAATACTGCTAATGGAGCTAAAATATAACCAAAATGCTCATTAGTGCTATCTAAAAAGACAGGACTAAAGGCAACGTGACTGATGATTGCATCATTATCTATTGCAACTAGTGAGACTATATTAATTGTTGCTGTTTCCTGTAATAAATTTACTGCAACATCAGAGACTAATTCGGCTTCTGAATTGTCAAATGCTTGAAGATAAAGATTTTTAATACCTTCAGAATCTTTGATGTTTGCTTCTCGAATTTGCATAGGTTGCTAACTACTTACTATCGTGACAATTGCTGTATGACTACCTTTTAAAATCTTTCTGAAATAACATTTAAACAAAAATATTTGTAATCCAAGTAGCGATCGCCCGATGGTAGAAATGATTGAGAATAAATGCGATCGCAATTGGCTACCAACGTTCCAACATCAGTCCATCCACGTAATCAAAATCCGTATCATCTGTCACCAACACCCAACTATGTTCTATACACTGAGCAGCAATCCATACGTCATTCATCGGGATTGGTCGTCCCTTGCGCTTCAATCCTAGCCGAGTTCGAGCATAAATTGTTGCGGTGGCTCTCCCTAATGGTACAGTTTCACAAGCTGAGATAAACTCCAAATAACGAGGTAAATTTTGTAACGGACGGGTAGAGTTTTCAGCACCAAATAGTATCTCTCTTCTGTCACTCTAGGAGAGGTAGAAGAGAGATAATTCTCCGACAACAATCATGGGCAATACTATTTCTGGTAAAGCCAACACTTTTTCGGTAATTGTCGTATTTCCATTCAAAAAACGAATCGCAGTAGAGGTATCTAGCGCAATCTTACCACTCATCTACATCTACCTGCCGACATTCTGTTGTAATGGTCTGACTCAAGGTGGTTTCAAGAGTCAAAGCTATGTCAAAGTAATGAACTGGATTGCCCAAAAAGCTGCTTCTTTATTTGAGAAAACAGGAAAATTGACTGTTGTTGTTCAAGATAACAGTCCGATACATAAAAGTCAGAAAGTTCGTGTTTGTTGGCGAAATTGGTCAGAGCAAGGATTATTATTATTTTTTCTTCCTGCTTATTGTCCAGAATTGAATGAGATTGAAACCCAGTGGCATCAACTCAAAACTCATGAAATTGCGGGGCGTATCTTTGATAATGAATACGATTTGGCGATGACAATTATTCAAGGAATAAATCGGAGAAGTGAACAAGGCGATTACCACTTGAAGCGTTTTATATTTAATTCTGCCTAGCTACTTAGTAAGGTTGAATTTCAAACTAAATTTAAAGCCTTAACCGAATTTTGAGTCAGATCGCTGATACAAACTCGATTGATAATATTAGCAATGTAAGTATTAACGGTTTCTAGTTCGATTTGCAAAGATGATGCGATCGCATCATAATCAGTACCGATCGCAATTAATTCTAAGACTGCTAATTCTGTTTCAGTCATCGGTACTCCGTCTTGAAAAGACGGAGCCTGCGAAGACTTCGTTAAAATTACTTCGTTTTGAAGCCATTTGATTTTTGCCAAAATCAGACTAGCAATTACGGGATCGAGATAAAAGAAACCTGCTTGGGTTAAACGGATGGCTTCGGCTAAATGTTCGATGGGTGCGTTGTTGAGAATGTAGGACTCTGCATCAGCAGCAAAAGCAGCTAAAATTTGCGCTTCGGAGTCTGGTTGTAAGAAAAGACAGATTTTAAGGCGGGGATTGTCGGATTGTGCTTGAATTTCTCGGAATTCTCTGGTTAATTTGACGGTGTTTTTATCGGGTAAGTTGAAATCAATCAGGGCAACATCTGCACCAGCAACGGAGTTGAGTAAGACTAAACCCGTTTCCGCGTTAGTAGCTTCGCTGTAAACATCGATTCCCGTTTGGGCGCGTAATTGATTTCTCAAACCGACTCTTGTTTGTTCGTCGCTGACAATCAGGAATACTTGAATATCGCTGTGTTGTGATTCGGGCTGGTATGCTGGCAAGCCATTGGGTGCGCCACAGGCGGAAACGGTAGTGGGGGTAGTTTCGATTATCGTACCTGCAAAATTAACGTCTGCCCCTAATTTTTGGTTGCGTTGGGCAATCTGTTCCTGAGTCAAAATTCTCGATTTATCGAAGCCAAAGTCAATCTCGGTATGGAATCCTTTTTGTTTAACCCGCTTGAGGTTATAAAAGCGTTTATTTAAGGTAGTTTTGAGGAAAGCCCAGAGACAGCCGAGTAAATAACGACGTTTGAAAGGATCGAGCACGAACCAATATTCCAGCGTCTTCCACATGTAGAAGCGGGCGTAATTCCGCAGTACTCCTCGCAGTAATTCTTCGCGGGTAATGGCGTTGGGCTTCATAATGGGGGTGACGAAATTATAGTGAGAATAGTCGCGCACCTCAACTTTATCCCCTAAATCTTCAAACAGTTCGGAAAAGGGCCAAGGGGTAAACATATTCCAGTTAGTCATGTCCGCCTGCCAATCCCTTGCCATCCGATAAGTTTCTTCAATGGTTTCTAAGGTTTCATTTTCCAACCCCATAATGTATTGGACTTCGGCAACGATGCCGTTTTCTTTTAACAAACGCACGGCACGTTTGTTGTCTTCAATGGTGGTTTCCTTACGAAAAATGTTTAAATTCAACTGGGCAGCAGCTTCTGTTCCCAAAGATACATGAACTAATCCCGCCTTGCGATAGAGGGGTAATTCCTTTTCATCCCGCAAAATATCTGTCACCCGCGTATTGATACCCCAGTGGACATTTAAATTGCGATCGATTAATTCCTTACACAGGGCAAGAAATCTTGGCTTGTTAATCGTCGGTTCTTCATCTGCCAGAATAAAAAAGCCAACTTTATACTCTTTTACTAGATGTTCGATTTCATCGACAAATAATTTGGGAGTGCGAGAACGATATTTTCGCCAGAATTTCCATTGAGAACAGAAACGACAACGGAAGGGACAACCCCTAGCATAATTGGGAACGGCAACCCTGACATTTAAGGGAGTATAAATATACTTATCCCAATCCAACAAACTCCAATCTGGACTTAAGATATCCAGATTTTTAATCGGCGGATGGGCGGGAGTAGCGACTACTTGACCATCTTCTAAGAAAGCAATCCCCAATATATTACGTCTTTCTTGTACATCAGTACCACTCGCGATCGCCCGAAGCAAGTTGACGGTAATTTCTTCGCCTTCCCCGCGAATAATATAATCTACCAAAGGAGCTTCGTTAAGAACTTCATTATACATATAGGTAGGATGAACCCCACCCATAATTGTTTTGGCGTTGGGACAAACTTGTTTGACAATCTGGAGAGTTTTTTGCGATTGATAGATCATCGGCGTAATTGCCGTTGCCAACACCACATCAGGCTGATTTTTGGCAATAATTTCTGCCAGAACATCATCGGCAATATAATTGGTCATGGCATCAACGAAGCGAATATTATCGAATCCCGCCTGTTTCAATGCACCACCGACATAAGGAACCCAACTAGGAGACCAATTTCCCGCAATTTCTGCCCCGCCTGAATGGTAATTGGGTTGGATTAAGAGAATACGCACGATCTCACTCCAAGAATACGACTAACTAAATAGATTTAGAAAAAGTGCAATCGCCGTGTCTAGTTAGATAGGTATCAAAAACAGAGGCGATATTTCTAATTAATAATCTTCCTGTAGGTGTTACCTCGATACCATCAGCAAAAACTTTAATTAAGCCATCAGCTTCTAACGCTTTAAGTTCGGAAATTTCGGAACTAAAACAGCGATCGAAATCGAGATCGAAACCGAGATGATATTTGGCTTCTAAATCGTATTGAGAAAGGCGAAATTGACACATTAATTCCATAATTACGGTACGACGGAGAATGTCATCGCGACTAAGGCTTATACCCTTTTCGATGGGTAATTTCCCTCGATTTATCGCCTGATAATAATCTTTAATGCGCTTCTGATTTTGCACGTAAACATCATTCAGCATACTAATGGAAGTCATGCCAAAACCAAAGAGATCTGATTCGGGTTTAGTAGTATATCCTTGAAAGTTACGGTGTAGTTCGCCTCGATTTTGTGCTAATGCGAGTTCGTCATCGGGTTTGGCAAAGTGATCCATGCCGATATAGACATAACCATTATTGGTCAATTCATCGATGGTCATGTGGAAAATTGCCAATTTTTCAGCAGCAGAAGGCAAAGCTTCTACAGGTAGATTTTTCTGCACTGGTTTCAACCAAGGTACATAGGCAAAGTTAAAGACAGCAATGCGATCTGGATTGAGTTTAATTGTCTTGCGAATGGTTTCTCTAAAGGTGGCGAGAGTCTGATAGGGTAAGCCATAAATTAGATCCACATTGACACTTTCAAATCCCGCCGCTCTAATAGCATCCATGACATCAAACAACATCGCTTCTGGCTGTACCCGATTGATCGCTGTTTGCACTTGGGGATTAAAATCTTGAATGCCAAAACTAATACGATTAAAACCAAGACTTTTCAGCACATAGATATAGTTGCGATCGATAAATCTGGGATTGATTTCAATAGAAGCTTCAACGGTGCGATCGAGACTAAAATGCCTGTTAATGGTAGTCCACAAAAATTCTATTTGTTCTAAATTTAAATAGTTAGGCGTACCACCACCCCAATGGAGTTGATGTACCGTTCTTTTAGAATTGATTAAAGATGCAGTCCGTTCGATATTTCTAGCAATATATTCTAGATAACGTTCTGCAAACTCTTTTCTTTGGGTAATAACAGTATTGCAACCGCAAAAATAACAGGGAGTTTCACAAAAAGGAATGTGACAATAAAGTGAAATGGGAGTCTGTTTATAATTACCAACGCCAATACCAGCGAGAAGGTTATGTTCGTTAAAATCAGTAGTTAATTGAGTCGCAGGTGGGTAACTGGTATAACGAGGCAGGGGTTTATCGTATTTTTGTAAAAGCTCGGAATTAAATTGAACGGAAAGAGCGGAAGTTTTCATATCTGCAATTTTTTATATAAGTAAAGTCCGACAAACAAAGTCAGCTTGCTCTTTAGGTGCAGCTTACAGCCACTTGAGTCGATCTTAATTACGAACATTATGAGAAAAGCGATCGCTTATCAAATCTAATTAAACAGCAATGAACAGGAAATTAAGTGTCAGTAAAAATTTAGACAATATCCCGAGTGCAAAGTAGATACGGTCTACTTGACAATTTAAGCAATCGCTAAAAACTTTTAGTTACTCAGCCACAATCAATTCAACAGAAGAGTTACCAGGAGAGCGTTCTGTAGCACCTGGAATATCTTGCCGAGTAATTAGATCGAATACATGGTCGCCAATGGCAGCTTTCACTTCTGGTTCTAGAGAGTGCATTACATCGCGGTTGAGGGCAAAAGCAGCATTAGCTTCAGCCACAATTTTTTCAATTAACTCATTATCCACTGGCAAGGAATTTAACGCATCGCGATATCTGCCTTTAAAACCTTTTCTTGCTTCTACAGAGGGGAAAAGATCGAATTGGTGAAAATTAGTTCCTGCGTCTTCTGGTAAATTCAAAGCAGAACGGACAATATTTTTTAATGCCTGTCCGCCAGAAAGATCCCCCATGTAACGTACGTAGGAATGAGCTACTAACAATGCAGGTTCGCTATTAGATATTTCTTTGATGCGAGCCACGTAATCTCGACCTGCTTCTGAAGGTACAATTTGTGATTGCCAATTATCCCCATAATAAAAGGCTAAATCTTTTTCTAAACTAGCTTGGCGATTTAGTTCTGGAAAATAGATCGAACCAACTACAGGATGATTGCGGTGTCTTAATAATTCTGCTTCTAGAGTGCTGTAAACAAAATACAAATTAGCAAGTAATTTACCGAAGGGTTTTCGTTCCACAATACCTTTGAGAAAACACTTCATATAGGCAGTATTTTCTGCCATCGTGTGAGATTGTTTTGTACCTTCTCTTAATTGACTGGCTAGATCGCTACACATAATTAATATCTCCTGAATTTTATTGGTTGTTAGTGGTCATTAGTAATTAGTCATTGCTAATATTGCTAGATTGAAAAGTTGACACCATTAAATCGACAAGAATAAGTGGATCGAAGGGCTTTGCTATGACTTGGCTGATACCAAGCTGGTAAAGCACTTGTAATTGGATGTTGTGGGGTAAAGAGGTCATTAACAGTATGGGAATATTTTGGGTTTTAGACTGAGAACGAAGTCGTCGTATCATTTCAATACCATTCATTTGAGGCATATAAATATCCGAGAGAATAATATCTGGAACTTCTCTTTGTGCTTGAATCAAACCTTCTTGACCAGAGGAGCTTAAAAGCACTCGCCATTTGGTTTCTTCCTCCAAGACAAACTCAATCAGAGATAAAATATCAATTTCATCGTCCACAACCAAAACGCACACTTCTTTTAGTTTCACACCTGATTCTCCAATCTATACTACTTCGTCAACTCCTCAACACCTCATTTCCTTATCCTCGATAGTTAACCCAATTTTGAGGCTTGAGGAATTCTGTTAACTTGGCTTCTGGTGTACCTGGTTGGGGTTGATAGCAATATTGCCAACGTACCAAAGGCGGTAAAGACATTAAGATCGACTCGGTACGTCCGTTAGTTTGTAAGCCAAAAATAGTACCGCGATCGTAAACTAAGTTAAACTCTACATAACGTCCGCGACGATATAGTTGAAAATTTTTTTCTCTGTCTCCGTATTTTGTACCTTGTCTGCGTTTGACAATAGAAACATAAGCAGGTAAGAAAGAATTACCGCAACTCTGCACAAAAGCAAACAAATCTGACCAATTACGAGTTACCCGACCCACTTGATTACTATATTCCGCAGCAGCACCATCGGGATCGGGACCGCAATAGAGAGGACTGTTGCCATCTTGATAATCAAAGAAGATACCACCAATACCCCGTGCTTCCTGACGATGTTTTAAATAGAAATATTCATCACACCAACGTTTAAAAGCGGGATAATATTCTGGATGATGGCGATCGCAAGCTTGCTTAATAGTTTGATGAAAATGCACTGCATCTTCGACAAAAGGATAGTAAGGAGTTAAATCCACACCACCCCCAAACCACCAAACGGGACCCGCTTCAAAATAGCGATAATTAAGATGTACGGTGGGAACATACGGATTACGAGGATGCAGCACCATCGATGTACCTGTAGCGTAAAAACCATGTCCTGCTGCTTCGGGACGTTGCACTAAAATTGAAGGAGGTAAAGTATCACCCCAAACTTCGGAAAAGTTAACGCCACCTTGTTCAAATACTCTACCGTTTCTAATGACACGGGAACGTCCGCCACCACCTGCTTCTCTCTGCCAACTATCTTCTCTAAAGCTAGCTTTACCGTCGAGTTGTTCTAAACCAGCACAAATATTATCTTGTAATTGCTGGACAAATTGTTTGACTCGTTCTCTTGAATCTGCGAGGGGTAAGTTTTGACACTTGGATACGACCCGATCTGCTGCTTTAATACTCATTACAAATTTTCGATTGACTTTAATTTGCGTTATTTAACTATATAAGAATATATTGAATATAAATTTATAGTTTACAAAACTTTATTGCTTTTTACGGTAGATTATTAGATAAAATATACTTCATCACTAATTAGTTATACATCCAAGCAATTATGACTACTGCTGTTTCTCAACCCGTTACTAAAAAAACCTCTACAAAAGAAACTTTGCTGACTCCGCGTTTTTACACTACAGATTTTGACGCGATCGCTAATATGGATATTTCCTCTCAGGAAGAGGAATTAAAGGCAATGATTGCCGAGATGAAAACAGACTACAATCGGGATCACTTTTTACGGGATGAGGATTTTAAACAATCTTGGGAGCATATTGATGAAAATACCCGTCGGGTGTTTATAGACTTTTTGGAACGTTCTTGCACTTCAGAATTCTCTGGTTTTCTGTTGTTTAAAGAATTATCCCGCAAGCTCAAAGGTCGCAATCCGATTTTGGCTGAAATATTTCATCTTATGGCACGAGATGAAGCGCGTCATGCGGGTTTCCTTAATAAAGCCATGAGCGATTTTAATATTTCCCTCGATCTCGGATATTTAACCAAACATCGCACCTATACATTTTTTAAACCAGAGTGGGTAATTTACGCCGTCTATCTTTCCGAAAAAATTGGTTATTGGCGTTATATCCTAATGTATCGTCACTTAGAAAGACACCCCGAATATCAGTTTTATCCCCTGTTCAAAAAATTTGAAAGCTGGTGTCAAGACGAAAACCGTCACGGAGATATCTTTAAAGCCTTATTGCGATCGCAACCATCCATGTGGCAAGGTTGGAAAGGCAGATTGAGGGCGCGTTTCTTCTTATTATCTGTATTTGCTACCCATACCTTAACCGTTCACGAACGGGCGGACTTTTACGCCTCTGTCGGCTTAGATGCACGAGAATACGATCGCGAGGTAATCAGAAAAACCAATGAAACTTCAGCACGAGCATTTCCTACCATTCTTAATGTAGATCATCCTCAATTCTTTAAACGGTTAGAAAAATGTGCAGACAGAAATGAAGAGTTAAAGGCTATAGAAGCAAGTAAAGCACCGAAAATATTTAAGTTTTTCCGTAAGTTACCTTTAATTACTGGCATCTTTTGGGATTTATTGGTTTTGTATTTGATTAAACCTATTAATGCAGAGGCTTTACGGGGTACTGTGCGTTAAAAGGATAAGACTATTTAAGAGAGGAATAATTTTCCTTCTCTTAGATTTACTAATAAACAGTAGCAATTCTTTGTAATGAATTGAAATTCTGAAAATTTACTTTGTTTTCTTTAGTTTTACTTTAGTTGTGGCATGAATAGCAATTTTTAGTCGCTATCAAACTACTTTATTATTAGAGATCGATTTAAAATGAAACAATACAACTGGTTGAATTTTTATAAATTAAATGCTTTTGCTACACTTGCAATAATTTGTTTATCTCCTCAACCCAGCAAAGCGATACCATCAGGAATTCCAAATCAACAATGTTCAACTATATCTAATCCTCGTCCTGGAGATTTATGCTACGTTGTCCACGAAAATCAGGGTGGTAAAGCTAATGCCAACGACTCTCCTAAAGGTGGTGAAATTATTATTCAGCCACAGGCAGGTTATTATGTCGTAGTTGAAGCTAGGAGTGAAGTAACTAGCCAAGCAGGTAACGGTGCACTTAGTAAAAGGGTTTTGTCCATTGGAGGGGGGACTGAATCGGTAAATGGCTACAAATCACAACTTGAAGAATTAGATAAACTTGTTTATGATTATGAAAAAAAAATAAATGCTAATCTAGATCTTATTTCTTTAGATGCTAAAAGCAAACTGAATTATTTAAAAGAAAAAAGAGAGCAATATGAAGAATACTATGTAACCGCAGTAAGTGCAGGAAAGGATGCACCTAAGATTCAGTTCTCATGGAGTGCCAGTTCTAGAAAATGTGGATGGGGTGGATTAGATACGTGTGGTTCTTGGCTCAACTTTAGAGTTTATGAAGTTAGGAGGTATTTAGGAAATCCTATTGCAGAATATAATAGATTAGTAGCCCCAGCCATAAACCAGTTAAACTCAGCTCTTCAAAATTCAAATCGAACGCAACAATCTTCTAGAAATCTTTTTCTTTATACAAATGGCAAATTTATAGAACAAGGTAATGGAAATTGGATTGAAGAAAGAACTAATGGTTGTAATAGTTATTTTGTTGAAACTTTAAGAACAGATAGCTATATTGAACTATATGATGAAAATCGAGATATTAAAGTACGTCTTTTAGAAAATCAGGCTTTATGGAGCTATGTAGGCGAAAATAACTGGTATTCGTGGTCAGGATCTGATGGTCATTGGGAGAATACCACAGACGGTAAAAACTGAAGCTTCGATAAAAGTTTATAGTCCAATTAGGACAAGACCAAATGCCATGTTTCAACATCAATATGAACAGAAACGTCGTTGTGTTCTCAGTCAAATGAGAGAAGAAATTAAAAATTTAACAGATTATCATTGGCTTAAATCTGGCTAGATTTATAGAACCCATTTGGTATTTTTTTCTACGAGAAATCAGTTATTTCAAAGTTGCTTATTTTGATTTGTCGAACAAGACAATGAGGTTTGAGCCAGTTATTTTGAAACATTTTAGGTGACAGTGTTTCCAATAGGCTTATGGTTACAGACAGAGATCTCAAGTGGGTTCTATAACCTTTACCAATTGGATTTAGTATTAGAAGGATAAAACGATCTAAGAGAGAGAAAATTATCCTTCTCTTGAATTTACTGATAAACACTACCATCGGTCATAATCGCTCCTGTCAGATCTGCATTATCGAGATTTGTTCCCGTCAAGTCTGCGTTCCGTAAATTGGCTTTTGACAAAATTGCACCACTAAGATTGGCATAACTAAGATCTGCGCCCTGTAAACTAGCTTCTGTTAGATCGGTAGCTAAGCTTCCTATACCACTACTCAAATTAGCACGACAAAGTTTTGCACCATCTAATTTTGCTTGATACAAAATAGCCATACTTAGATTGGCATAGCTAAGATTAGCATGGCTTAAATCTGCCTGACTTAAATTGGCAAGATAATCAGATGCAGGATGAAAATCAGCTTCGACTGCTAAAGCATGACACAATTTAGCTCCACTTAGATTTACACCATTTAAGGCAGTTTTTAACAAGTTAGATCCCTCTAAATTTGCTTGAGTAAGAATTGCTCCACTTAGATCTGCCTCTCGCAAAATGACTCTGTTTAGATTTGCTTCAGTCAAGTCAGTTCCCCAGAGAATTGACTCGCTCAAGTCAGCTTCTTGTAAACAGGCATAGCTTAAATTAGTTCTTCCTAATCGCGATTGTCGCAAATCTGCTGCGGTTAAATCTATTTTGCTGAGGTTCATCTTGACTAATTCTGCTTCTCGTAGATTTATCTTGGCAAAAGCTCTTTCTCCAGCACTGTATTGTTGTAAAAATTGTTTGACTTCCATTAATTTTAATTTTGGTTTTGTGGCGTATATATTCAGGTTCTGCTAACAATTGAAACTGAAGCAAATAGCAATAAAGGCAATTACGAAGGTAATTAAAACTTAAGAAAGCATGAAGTATTCTTAATTTTGCTAAATTTTAAGGTCTGTAATGTATGCTATTATATTAGTATATTACTATATCGCAATTTATTTATATAAAAATTGAAAACAAAATTTGTTTTGCCTGACGCTTTTTGTATATTGTTTTTCTTACTTGAGGTATCTATAATTATTAATAAATATTTTTATTTGTAATGTGAATGACCTTATTGGAATTAAAGTCGGGGAATTTAGCTGTAGTCAAGATAATAGAGCTAAAAAGCCACAAAAAGGAATTAGGTAGTAGGCTAGCAGCAATGGGTATTATTCCTGATAAGCAAATTAAAATTCTGCGTAAAGCTTGGTTTGGAGGACCGTTACATATTAGAGTTGGTTCAACTACAGAAATTGCGATTCGCCGTCGAGAAGCTGAAATGGTGCGAGTTCGTTGTTTAGATTCCCTTCAGTAAACTTCAATATGGGCTAAATAGAAGGTTCGTGTCATATGGTGCAGCCTCCTTCTAAAACCTTTGCACAGCAAAGAATACAGCGATTGAACTTCTTTTATAAAGCGATCGCTTAAATATAAATTACATAAATGTTTCTTGGAAACGCATCTATGGCAAAAAAAACTTTGCCTGAAATGGAGATTGGGATATATCAAAACACCTATACCAAAGCATTGTAACTTCGTCCTTAATTTAAAAAACATTGCCTAAAAGAGTGCAAACTAGGCAATGTTTTAATAAGTAATTTCGATTAAAAATGGCTTCAAATGGGGTTGACAAGAGTACAATGACTTCACCCTGCACTTCGTTGCACGAACCTTCTATTACCGCCGGGATATAGTTTTTGCATCTTTTGTTTGCTCTATACTCCCTGTTTGACTACAATAGCAACCCTTTGGAATGAATCAAAATCTTGGAAATTTACTTTGTTTTCTTTGGCTTTTTCTTTAATCTTGGCGTGGGTGGCAAGTTTTGGTTTTTATCAAATTGCTTTATTGTCGGGGTTTAGATAGTTATATCGAAAGATTAGTAAAATTTGATTGGCTTGTTGTGTAACGAAAAAATGTTGAACCTATAAACAAAACATTATTTGTATTTAACTGATAAACATCGCTATCTGAAAAAATTCGCATTAAAAAGCGAGCGATCGCTCGAAAATTTATTCATAGCGATCGCCATATTAAATCCTGAGATTCGATAGCCAACACTAACAGCCTTATAAACCCAAAMAAGCCGCTAAATCGGCATTGGGAGTCGTAATTGGTTGCAGATTATATTTTTCGGACAAAAGTTGCAACACATTAGGCGAGAGGAAAGCAGGGAGCGTCGGTCCGAGACGGATATCTTTAATTCCTAAATAGAGTAAGGTAAGTAGAATAGCTACGGCTTTTTGTTCGTACCAGGAAAGAATCATTGATAGAGGTATTTCGTTGACTCCTACTTCAAAAGCATTGGCTAGAGCGATCGCAATTTGAATGGCCGAATAAGCATCGTTACACTGTCCCACATCTAACAAACGCGGAATACCCGCAATATTGCCCATGTCTTTATCAAAAAAGCGGAATTTACCACAGGCAAGAGTTAACACCACGCAGTCATCTGGTACTTTATCTACAAATTCAGCATAGTAATTGCGGTCTGGTTTTGCCCCATCGCAGCCACCAACTAAGAAGAAGTGACGGATCTTTCCTTGTTTTACGGCATCAATAACTTTATCAGCGACTCCTAAAACTGCATTGCGAGCAAAACCCGTAGTAACATCGCGGTATTCTGATTCTGCTGCAAATCCTGTCAATTTCTGGGCTTTTTGGATAACGGGAGTAAAATCGATACTGCCATCTTCTCTAGCAGGAAGATAACTCAAGCCGGCATAACCGACAGGACCTAAAGTAAATAACTTGTCTTCATAGTGTTCGTGGGGAGGCATCAGGCAATTAGTGGTTACTACCACTGCGCCTGGAAATTTCGCAAAGTCCTTGGTTTGATTTTGCCAAGCCGTACCAAAATGACCGTACAGATGGGGATAACGTTCTTTAAGTTTGGGATAACCGTGTGCGGGTAGTAATTCACCGTGAGTATAAACGGTAATGCCCTTATCTATAGTTTGTTGTAAAATCGCTGCTAACTGCTTGATGTCGTGTCCCGAAACTAAAATCGCCTTACCTGGTTTGTGATTTAGGGGAACGGCAGTCGGTACGGGATGACCGTAGGTGCTAGTATGTCCCGCATCGATTAATTCCATCGCTCTAAAGTTAATCTTACCGATTTCCAGATTCAAGTTAACCCAGTCTTCCAAACTCAAATCCGAGCTATCTATAGCAGCCAAAATCTGTTGTACGAATTGATATACCGTCTCGTCTTCTTGTCCCAATTCGTATGCGTGAAAGGTATAAGAAGCAGCACCTTTGATACCATACAAGGCAGTAAGTTTTAGAGAAAAGATATCTATATTTGTTCCCGACTGACCGATTAACTCTAAATTGTGTTTTAGACCCTGTTCGACTAAGCTTTCAGTATAATCTGGTTCGTAATTGGAAATATCCGACCAACTACTAGCTGCTACAGACTGAATTTGAGATTTGAGATTTTCTCGTAGGGCGATCGCCCGTTTGATATATACTGTAAATCGTTTGGCATCAAAGTTTACATTAGTCATAGTGGCAAACATCGCTTCACAGGTAAAGCGATCGATTTCTCTCGAATTAATGCCTAATTCTTTTGCTTGTAGCACCACAGGAGCTAATCCCCGTAAGCAATAGACGAGTAAATCTTGTACTGCATTCACCTGGGGACTCTTACCGCAAGCACCCCATTGATGACAACCGTTACCACTAGCTGTTTGTTCGCACTGTTCGCAAAACATAATGAATTTCTCCTCAACTTAATATGTATAGGGATTGGGTGTAAGGGAGATTTGCAAATCGCCCCTACGGTCAAATTGTTTGATAAATTTCTTGTTCGCGATTAATAAAAATCTCGGCTAAAGCTTGATAAGCTTCCGTCCATGCCGTCATCACATCGTCTGTTGCTGCATCTCCCAATACATCTTTGATGGCTTGTAACAAACATTCCCCCACGATAGGATACTGTTCTGGTAAAACGTGAGTGGCAACATGACGATGAGCGATTTTATTCACTGCTTCTTTTAAAGCCCCAAGGTCGTCAATATGAATAGCATAAGCATATACCGCAGTTGCCAGTTTAGCTGGTTGAGTACCATTAGCTTGTGCTGACATATCGAATTGAGATTTTACTTCAGGATGACTGGCAAACATGATTTCGTACATTCGTGAGGTAATAGTTTGACCGTGTTGTTTAATTACGGGAGCGGTGGATTTAACAATATCGATAGTTTTTTGACTCACTTTTTTCTTAACTGGCAGATGTTCGGACAAAGCCAGAGTAAATGCCAGATTTTCTCTAGCTTGCAAAGCATGGGGCGCATTAGCGGGCATAAACACAAATACCCCTGGTGCTAAAGCAATATCTTTTTCTTCCAATTCGAGGTTTCCCTTTCCTTCTATTACGGTAATGACAGCATTGCGAGTGGAAGTGTGTTCTTCGATTTCTGTATTTTTTGCCAAACAAAACAAGCTGTACTGACTGTTATTATCCTTGAGTAAAACTTTGCTGAGAATGCCGCTAGAAGGATATTTGATTAAATCCTGTAAGGTAGTGGTAAAAGAGTTGTTGGATATTGTGACTGTCATAATTTTTCTTTGGTTATTTGTCTTTTGTAGTTTGTAGTGAGTAATAATTAATGTCTACTGACTGATAAAAACGATGTAACCGATGTTTTTGCCCTTTTGTTGAAAAACACGGCGCATTTGCAGGATTCTTTGGCGTAAATGGGGGTTAGTTAAAATATTCCATATAATTTTGACTGTTCCTAATAATCCTTCATCTCTTACCATCTGACTAAAATTGAGTAATCCCATTTTTCCTGTTTGCTGTTGCTCTATAGTTAAACCCGCATCTTTACAGGCTGTTGACCACTCCGAGACAGTTAAAGGATTAGCATTGACCCGAATAGATTCAGAGAGACTTTTACGCGCTTGTTCGGCATTGTCGCGGACAAACATTTCATGGGAAAGAAACTTACCCCCTGGTTTAAGACAGTTTCTAATTCCCGATAAGATCTTGGCTTTCCCTATATCCGACTGCATGGTTAAAATCGCTTCAGCCAAGACATAATCGAATTTGTCTGTAATCTTATCTAACCGAGAGATATCCCCTTCTATAATAGTTACTCGGTCTGATAATCCCGCAGCTTTAATATTTTCCCTAGCTTTAGCCACGCTGTCTGGATTTTTCTCGATTCCTAATACACGCACGTTAAATCTTTTTGCCAATTCGATCGCACTTTCTCCGAAGCTTGCTGCTAACTCTATTACTGTCTCTTCTGGTTGAAAATTAGCCCAAGCAAACAGTCGTTCCGTTGCTTTTCTTCCCCCAGGGCGTAATATCTTCTTTCCTGCTGCTGCTAATACTTGATGACCAGGTGCGGTGGCAAAATTAAGAGTAGTTGTCATGAGTCATATCCAAACTCGATAATCTTACTTTCTCATCAAGTTTTGGTTCCGTCTTTGAGGTAGCTCATGTTTGAGAGTAAAGTTTTATCGAGAACTATTAAACTGCTTTTACATAGAAAACTATAGTTTTATTCAAAATGATTGTGAAAGGTTACTCGTCTCTGGCTCAATTAAAACAAATATTGATTTTTCAAGATGTTGCTACCACACAACTAGAAAGCCTCGTTCGCTGTAGTTACGTTAGAGAATATCTGCAAGATGAAATAATAATGCACGAAGGAGATCGCATCCCCCAACAACTCCATGGTTTAATTAAAGGAAGATTAGAAATCAAAAAAACTGCCGACAACGGTAAAGAAACAATAGTGCGCCTCATTCCTCCAGGTGAGCTGTTTGCTGCGCCAGCCATTTTTGGTAACGAAATTTCTCCTGCAACCGTAATCTGCCAAGTAGAGTCGCAAGTATTAACTATCGATCGCGAAGCCTTATTACAGGTAATTTCTCAGTCGCCAGAAATTAGCTTAAGGATACTAGAAGTATTTAACCAGCGTCTACAACAACTTCACGATACAGTACACGGACTAATTTCCGAACGAGCAATGGTGCGTTTGGTTAGATTAATCCAATATTATGGCGATCGCGATGGTACTTATTCTGTACCCCAAGGCGATTGTTTAAATATTAAACTGCCTTACTATCAAATTGCTCGCAGTATTGGTATCACCTATGAAGAATGCGTACGGTTGTTTAAAAAACTGAAAGGAATAGCGATCTATCAAAGAGGCGGAACAATTATTGTTCGAGATTGGCAACGATTGGCAGTAGCAAGCAATTTGATAGATAACTAATGCTGCTATTTGAAGTTGCGATCGCTTGGAGATAGAGAAATAAATTCGTTATCTTTTATAACAGCAAACTCAAAATTGACTGCTATTGCTTTACTTCCCGCTTATTAACAGAATTATCCTTGAAAGACAACTCTGTATACCATTGATAGGCAAGTGAGCCAATAATAAATGCAATGATAAACAGAATTGGATTCGGTATTCCCAACACTAAAGCGGTAATGCCAGGACCAGGACAGTAGCCTGCAATTCCCCAACCAATACCGAAAATCGCAGCACCGAGAATCAAGGGTAGGTCGATATCTTTTTTGGTAGGTAAATAAAACTTATTACTGTAAATTGGATGCGGCAAACGCAGTACAAAGCGAAACGCAATTACTGTAACCCCAACCGCACCACCCAAGACAAATAACAGGGTGGGGTCCCAGTCTCCTGAAACATCTAAAAATCCCAATACGCGATCGCGATCGATCATTTGAGAAAGACTTAATCCAAAACCAAATAACAATCCAGATAAAAGAGCAATTAATTTCTGTCTCATTTTCTATGACTAATGACCAATAACCAATAACTAAACAACATGATGAGTAATAAATACCGTTAGAATAGCTGTAATTATAAAAGTAATTACCGCAATTAAAGAACGGAACGATAATCGACCCAAACCACAAACACCATGACCGCTGGTACAACCATTTCCCATCCGCGTACCGACACCGACTAGAAAACCACCAACAATCATCGCTACTGGTGCAAAAGAAGATACGGGGGTAGGATCTGAGTCAAAGACATATTCGTAGATCGAACCCCCTCCGAACATTCCTGCAATAAACAGCCACCGCCAATTCTCTTCTGACTGGAATTTGATTGCACCGTTAACCATGCTACTAATACCAGCAATGCGACCATCAAAAGCAAGCAAAATCGTTGTACTCAGTCCAATCAGCATCCCACCAATTAAAGCTGAAATCCAATTAACTTCTGCCATAATAGATACTACTATGTTTTTTTTGATTAAACAACTAAATAGTTATATATTAATATAACTTTTTTTTAAATAGAAAAAGGGTATAATATTGAGTTTCTAGCTCTTATATAGCTGTCCGCACCTTCGGATAGGATAAAAAATAAATCTGAATATCTTTATTTTTCCAACTCTTCACCTGCTGCTTTCCAACCTTCAATACTGGGAGGAAAACCCCGAACGTTATCGTATCCGAGCATTTGTAGAGCCATAACTCCCATTGCAGTTCGATAACCCGTAGAGCAGTAAAGTATTACAGGACGAGTTTTCGGAATGTGATCGAAATTATCGGTCAAACTGCGTAAAGGAAGATTAATTGCTCCTTTTATATGACCAGCAGCGTATTCCTTCGGCTCTCGAACATCTACTAATAGTGCTTGCTGTTCTTTCCCCAGAGTTTTAACTTTATTTATCTGTCTAACGGTGTAATAGTCGCGGGGTATAGAAACCAAAAACTGCTGTACGGTAGTTAGGTTGCGATCGCTTAATGCCTCAACTTTATCTGTGGTTTGAGTAATATTACTAGCAGCAAAAGTAGGGCTGACTGTTATAAAAGTACCAAAATAGAGCCAAATTCCCAAACAGAAGGGAGCTAAAAGTTTTTTCATTTACTATTCTATTCTTTATAAAACAAGGGGACTAAAATACTTTTAAAAACCATAATTTTTTACTAGTAAAATCAGCGAAATTTGCTATACAGATACAGCTAGATTATCCAGATTCGGTTTAGCACCCTTGATTTTACGCAGATCGCGCCATATTTGCGTGCCAGCTAAAGCCCCATCCCCTACAGCGATTGGCGTGAGCCTGTGCGCGGAGCGCAATCGCCACTTGATTAAGTCCGATTTTGAGATCCTCAATAGCAAAGATGCGGGGATGGGAGGTGCGTCCTGTTTTATCGGTGACAAGATAATCCCGTTCTTTTTCGAGATTGAAGTTAGAGAGATAGGTATGGTGGTAACGAGAACCCATTGCTAAAAGACCTGTTTCCAACTTCACCACCGAACTATCTACTAGTTCCACTTCAGTCATGTGATGATTTTCTCCTAGAAATTGCTTAATTGGGGTTTCCACCAGACGATAACCTAACTTTTGAGATTCAGTTTTCGACGAAGAAAACATCTAAACCCACCAGGGTTGTTTTCCTGTTCGGGGATCGGTTTCAGTCCAGGGAGAAATGCGAATATAATCTCCTTCAATGTTAATATAAGCCAGTCGCAAAGGTAGAGGCGCAGGACCTCTTACTACTCTACCTTCAGGGTCATAGCGAGAACCGTGACAGGGACATTGAAATTGAGCGTCATTTTCATTCCAAGGAAAAGTACAGCCTAGATGGGTGCAGTTATCCACGATTCCCCAAGGATGCAAAGTTCCATCTTTTCTAACGGTGAGATAGGTTGGTTCACCTGCTAGTCCCGCCACTAAAGCCCGAGTTTCAGGTGGTTCTGCTAAAATTTGACTGGCAGGAATTAGATTACCGTTTATATCTTTGGCAAAAATCGAACCATCTTCACCCACTTCAGAAGGCGGGACGAAATATTTACCCACCGGATAAAGGGCTGCACCAGCAGTAGCAGCAATAGCTGCCCCAGTCAAAAAATTTAGCAATTGTCTGCGGGACATAGATGGACTTTCTAAGGAAAGTCTTTCCTCCATTGGTTGATACCTCCTTACATATTTATTGTTTAGTTTTGTTGGAAATGACGAGTATTGATATTTAATAAGCCACAAAGCATACTAAAGCACCAATCGCTAAAACCACAGCAGCATATGCGGCGTTGTTTTGAAAAGAAAGTTTATACTATTTAAAATTAATTATATAACCATTTAGTAGTTTAATCAAGAGATGGACAAGATAAACTTTATTAAATCCAGAGAATCAATTAGGTTTTACAGTGAACTTTTTTGAAGTCAATTTTTGAATTCTTTGACGAATTTCGATATTCTGTTATTATCGCTATATAATTTATTGGTTATATAAACATAAAAAATATTTGAACGCACTAAACTAAAACAAGCCATTGTTTTTAAGCATTTACAGTTGCTTAAAAGTGCAGGTGTTGTCGCTTGTCGCCGAGCCGGTATCTGTCGTTATTATCGCTCTAGATTTACTCGATTTATGCGCCCTTTTGGCAATCGCCAAAAGGGCGGTGGGCTTTAGCCCAATCGCGATAGCGACTACCGAAATTCTTGCGTAGCGCACCCTTTAGGTAATAGATAAAGCCAGAATCCCTAATTCATCTTCTTTAATAACTTCTTTAACTTATAACTATATGGAACGTCCCCAACTACCTAGTCTCTTAGCTACTACTAAAGAATTAGGTTTAGTTTAGTCATTTATTGAAAACATATTTAGAACATCGAAAATGAAGCATTTTAACCGAATTTTAATGGGATTTGCCGTTATGGTGCTGCTGTTAATTGCGAATCCTTCTCTCGCTAACACTCAAACAGATCCCGTTCAGTTAGCTAAGGCGGTACAGGAAATTGAAAATCTCGATGCCATGCGCTCTGGATTAGCTTCAACCTTAAAAGATTCAACCACCGAACCGACAGGAGAAACCTTTAAAGAAATCTGTAAACCAGTAGGCATGAGAGCCAAACAATTGAGTAAAGAAAATGGCTGGCAAGTCAAACAGATTGCTACCAAGTATCGTAACCCAGCCCATGCACCTGATAATTTACACGCTGTTATGGCATTAGCAAAGTTTGAAAAAGATCCTGAGTTGATGGGATTTTGGGATTCAGAAACCATTGATGATCTACAAGGTACTCGTTATTATCGTCGCATTAACGTTGAATCTAGCTGTCTTGCCTGTCATGGCGGTGAAGATGCTCGTCCACAGTTTGTTAAAGATAAATATCCTCAAGATTTGGCTTTTGATTTTAATGTCGGCGACTTGCGGGGAATGTATTCTGTATTTATTCCCTATCTGGAAGCTGAATAATTTAGTAGTCATTGGTCATTGGTAACAAAAGACGAAGGACAAAAGACAAATTTAAACAGGTAATTTCATAATGTGGTATCGAATTCGCGAATTTTTATCTAAGCTAGTTTTGGCAATTGCTCTAGTCTTGTTAATATTTATCGGTTTGGATAACTTTACTATTCAACCAGCTTTTGCTTCGATCCGTCAGATGGAGGAAGCACCTGAACAAGTATTAATTTAATCTCGACATACATTAAAAGATAATCGCGGTACTGCTTGGCAAGTAGTGTTATTCAAACGCACCAAAGCAGATGGTTCGAGTACGATTCATTTGCGCTTAGTAGATTTTCCAGGGTTAGCAGATTTTGCCCACCAAGTTAAAGCCAGAGGACATAATGTGATGTCCTTTACTGGATTTATCTTAGAGAAACTGCGATCTGAATATGCTCCTGCTGGCACTCAGGATTTATTGGCTCAACTGGATATTTTAATTGATGGTGCTTATATTCAATCTTTAGCCATAAATTCTCCCAATTCTCTTTCTTCCAGCAATCAACGAGTTCATGTCTTTAATCCTAATTAGTTATTCATATTGGTATATAGTACAACCATTTAGTAATATGGTTAGTAAGATAATCGTGACTATAAGTTAGCTATATTTCAATTTTGTATTAAATTGCTCGATTAAACTTATGTCTAGTAAAGTAACTACAAAACCTAAAACCCAACCAGTCAATCCCTCTAATGACTGTGGAATTGCCAAGCTATCACCTGCTGCACTCGGTTTGATGGCTAACTTTTTTAAAGTTTTGTCTGAAGTTAGTAGGCTACAAATTGTCTGTAGTTTAAAAACTGGGGCAAAGAACGTCAGTGAGATTGTGGAAGAAACGGGTTTGGGACAAGCCAATGTTTCTAAGCATTTGAATATGCTCACTAAAGCTGGCATCGTCGCTCGCGAACAGCAAGGAATTTGCGTCTACTATCAAATTACCAATCACTTCTTATTTGAGTTGTGCGATTTAGTCTGTGATGCTCTCTCTGCTCAATTTCAGCAGCAGCATCAACAGTTAGAGATGCTTAAAACCCTACGTCAATAGCTAGTAGTCTTGTTGACTAATTTTAATTGGTTAACAAGTACTGCTTTGCTCTTTGGTTTTGGTAAAAGAACTTCTATCACTATCCTTTTGTAATAGTCGGTTAACGGGCTTAAAAATATCCGCTTCAAAGGATTTTCCTTTGAGCATCCGATGCCAATAAATCCAGGGTAGAGCGTAAGCTTTAGCGAGAAACATCGAGTAGCGTTCTTTGGTCGGATCGAGGGGAAAAGACGGAGCGGGATTGCCTTCATAATCAAACTCTGCCATAATTGCCGAATGATAGCCCGTAATCAAAGGGCAACAAGTATAACCATCATATTGTCCCTTCAGTTGCCGACCATTCATTAGAGCCAGCAAGTTCTGCACCACTATGGGAGTTTGTTTGCGGGCAGCAGCAGCAGTTTTGGAGATTGGTAAAGATGAGGCATCCCCCAAACCGAACACATTGGAATAGCGATTGTGTTGCAAGGTATATTTGTGGACATCAACCCAACCTTTATCATTGGCTAGAGGGCTTTGCTCGATAAAATCGGGTGCGCTCATTGGTGGAGTGATATGAATCATGTCGTAATGGATGCTGACTTCTTTTATTCCCTTGTCAGTAGTAACATCGAAAATAGCTTCTTGGGTATCGGCTTTGATTTCTTTGAGATTGTGATTGAATCTGGTAGTAATTCTCCGTCTTTCAATTACTTTTTCTAAAGTTGCGTTGTATGCAGGAATGCTAAACATTAACGAACCCGCAGAACAAAACATAACTTTAGTATTTACACCCACTCCGCTCTTACTTTTGAAGTAATCATCTGCCATGTACATCACTTTTTGCGGTGCGCCACCACACTTTATCGGGGTATTGGGATAGGTAAAAATCGCCGTACCGCTCTTAAAGTTATTGATGGTTTCCCAAGTGTATGGGGCGTAATCTTTAGAGTAATTACTGGTGACTCTACCTTTACCCAATGCTTCTTTTAATCCTCTAACTAGATGCCAGTCGATTTGGATACCAGGACACACCACGAGATAGTCGTATTTTATCTTTAGCCCTTGAGTCAAGATTATAGTGTTGCGATCGGGGTCAAAAGTAGTAACGTAATCTTGAATCCATTTTGCTTTTTGAGGAATCACATCTTTTTCTTGCCGAATAAACTTATCTATGGGTGCGACACCACCGCCTACTAATGTCCATCCTGGTTGATAGTAATGCTTTTCATTGGGTTCGACTATCGCAATATTAAGTTTAGAATTCTGCCTGAGTAGTTGGGCTGCGGTAGTAATTCCTGCTGCTCCTCCACCAATGATGATAATCTGATAGTGTTCGTCGGATGAAATGCGATTTTTTTCTCTTAATGGCGATCGCTTGCTTGATGTTGACACAATAATTTCCTCGTAATTTTAAGTTGAATTTGAAAACTAATAAATTAGTCTTATTTATATTACTTTTATTGTACAACTATTTAGTTATATAAATAATTAAAAAATGTTGAACTCAAATCATCAGTCTTGACTTAGACACAAAGTATATTACTATATAATAATATAATGTTTTAACTGGATTAAAGCGTCAACTTAGCTCGTAATCATTACCTTGGTTTTAATGGAGAAGTTAACTATGCTATTTCGTCAACTATTCGATGAAGACACTTGGACTTACACCTATTTGATTGCAGACCGCAAGACCAAAGAAGCTGTTCTAGTAGATTCTGTTTTAGAACAGGTAGAACGAGACTTTCAATTACTCAACGAGTTTAGTCTGAAGTTGAAATACTGTCTGGAAACCCACATTCATGCCGATCATATTACTGGTACTGGTAAATTACGAGAAATGACTGGCTGCATAGGCATTGTGCCAGACAATGCCCACGCTACCTGTGCCGATCGCTATATCAAAGATGGTGAGATTTTACAGGTGGGAGATCTCGAAATCAAAGCGATCGAAACCCACGGTCATACTGATAGCCATGTAGCATATCTGGTAAATAACACCCACGTCTTAACTGGTGATGCTTTATTTATTCGGGGTTGTGGACGTACCGACTTTCAAAGTGGAGATGCGGGGACTTTGTACGATCGCGTTACTCAAAAGCTGTTTACTCTACCCGATGAAACTTTAGTATATCCAGGACACGACTACAGAGGACAGACGGTTTCCACTATCGGGGAAGAAAAACGGTTTAACCCTCGTTTTGTAGGCAAAGACCGCGACAGTTTTATCAGTTTTATGGATAATCTCAAACTGCCAAATCCCAAAAAGTTTATGGAGGCTGTCCCTGCTAACGAGCGTTGTGGCAAAGTAGCTTCCGCAATTGGTTAATGCAGTAAATATTAAGATTAGGAGTTTAACTGGTGCTACAACAAATTACTGAAGAATTGGCAATTGGCAATGCTGCCGAAGTAGAAAAACTAGAAAAAATAGCGCAGCAAGGATATCGCACATTTATCGATTTATGTCCCGCCCAGGAAGGCGATCGACTCAATGCGAGTTTAGTAGAAGCTCATGGTTTAGAATATTGTAGCGTTCCTGTATATCGTAACGATATCGATCGAAAGTCCCTGGAAACGTTTATGCAGACTATAGAGTCAGTACCGAAGCCAATTTATACTAGATGCGCTTCAGGTACTCGTGCTAGCTTGATGACTTTACTCTCACTAGCAACTAAAGAAAAATGGACGGAGTCACAATTTTTTGAACGACTAGCATCAATTGGATTTGCCTATCCTCCTAATTCTCCTCACGAGCGCTTTGCTCGTGGTTATTTACATGCCCTCAGACAAACAGTAGCAGAGTAAAGGTAAAAAATTTGCTTCTAAAATGATGAGAATTGTTGGATATATATTAGCCTTGTGTATCGGACTGAGTCTGGGCTTAATTGGCGGTGGTGGCTCGGTCTTAGCCGTCCCAATTCTAATTTATGTTATGGGACTAACACCCAAAACTGCGATCGCTACCAGTTTAGCCGTAGTGGGTATGGTTAGTATTATTGGCGCAATCTCTCATTGGCGACAGGGTAATGTAAATTTCCAAACTGCTGCGTTTTTTGCTCCTACAGCCATGATTGGGGCTTATCTCGGAGCGCGGATTGCCGATTTCCCCCTGATTACGGAAACTTTTCAACTAATTTGTTTTGGATTAGTAATGGTCATCGCTAGTGTTTTGATGATCGGAAAGAGGGGGAAAACATCTGAAAATCGAGAAGAAATTGTTGCCAGCAAGAAATATGATTTGGCAACTAAAAGTCACTGGTTAGCAATTCCCCTACAAGGCTTGGAAATTGGTATTCTTACTGGCTTCGTCGGGGTAGGAGGAGGATTCGTTATTGTTCCTGCTTTGGTACTTTTTGGTGGTATCCCGATGAAGGAAGCTATTGGCACTTCTCTATTAATTATTGCTTTCAATTCTGCTACGGGGTTTTTAGGTTATCTTTCCCAGGTTGAGTTAAATTGGAATCTGGTAATTTCCTTTACTATTGCTGCTAGTTTTGGTACTTTTACAGGTGCATATTTAACTCGCTTTATCGATGCCAAAAAACTTCAGAAAGGTTTTGGTTACTTTGTGTTAGCTGTTGCTGTGTTTGTCTTAATTAAGCGGTAATTTTCTTAGCTGGAAAAGTTGTTTTGTTTACTTTTAGGTTTAATGCTAGGAAAGCTACCAAAAGTGCCAACTAAATTTTGAAAGTTTTGAATTAATGGATGAAATAAGAACTTATTAGAATATTGACTAAAATGAAGTAAAAATTACATCATTTTAGTCAATATTTACACTAGAAGAGTCGGAGAGGTATCTTTGCGACTTGGTTTTACTATCTCCCTATCAAAGATGATGAAGGTTCGGAATGATACATCGTCGCTTCTAGTTTGCACCCGCGATAAGCTAAAGTATAAAGTTCCTGCAAGTCTTTAATTAGTGGATAGCGAGGATTAGAACCAGTACACTGATCGTCAAAGGCTTGTTCTGCCAGTGCTTCAATTTGCTCGTAAAACTCTCTTTCTTCTCCTGGTAGGGCTTCTTTTATAGTCAGGGGAATGCCAATTTCTGCCTTGAGATTGTCGATCGCACTTACTAATTTCTCTACTTTCTCATCGTGAGTATCACCGCCTAAATGTAAGTAATCGGCAATTTCGGCGTAACGTTCTTTGGCATGAGGAAATTCGTATTGCGGAAAAATTGCCTGTTTGAATGGTGCATCGGTGGAGTTATAGCGAATGACGTGGGTAATCATCAGGGCATTGGCTAAACCGTGAGGCAAATGAAAACTAGAACCTAACTTATGCGCCATCGAGTGACAAATACCTAAGAAGGCATTGGCAAATGCCATTCCTGCAATGGTAGCAGCGTAGTGAACTTTTTCTCTGGCTTCGGGATCTTTGGCACCTAGTTTATATGCCCTGGGGAGGTACTCAAGCAGTAGGGCAATCGCCTGTAATGCCAGACCATCGGTAAATTCTGTCGCCAGTACCGATACATAAGCTTCTAATGCATGGGTTAAGGCATCAATGCCACCAAAAGCCGTGAGAGATTTGGGCATATTAAGGACTAATTCGGGATCGACAATTGCCATATTGGGGGTGAGGGCATAGTCGGCGAGGGGATATTTAATTCCCGTGCGCTCGTCGGTAACGACAGCAAAGGGTGTCACTTCCGAACCAGTACCAGATGTCGTAGGAATTGCTACCATCTGTGCTTTACTACCGAGAGTAGGCAATTCGTATACCCGCTTGCGGATATCCATAAATCTGGTAGCGATGCCTTCAAATTCTACTTCGGGGTGTTCGTACATCAGCCAGATGACTTTGGCTGCATCCATAGGCGATCCCCCGCCAAAGGCAATAACCACGTCGGGCTGAAAGGTGTTGACTCTTGCCAATCCCATTTCGATGGTAGAAAGATCGGGATCTGGTTGAATATCGTAAAAAACTTGAACTTCGAGGTTCATTTCCTCTAAAACATCGGTGACTTCCTTAATCATTCCCAAGTCGAACAAGGGCTTGTCGGTAATAATAAATGCCCGTTTTTTACCCGCTAAATCTTTTAAGGCGACGGGCAGACAACCATATTTAAAATAGACTTTGGGTGGAATCCGAAACCAAAGCATATTTTCCCGTCGTTCGGATACGGTTTTAATATTAAGTAAATGATGAACGGTGACATTTTCACTCACGGAGTTACCGCCCCAGGTACCGCAGCCTAATGTTAGAGAAGGATCTAACTTAAAGTTATACAAATCGCCGATCGCTCCTTGAGATGAAGGAGTATTAATCAGTACCCTGCCAGTGGAGACGTGAGAATCAAAATAGTCGATGCGATCGCTGTTGCTAGGAGCGGTATACAATACAGAGGTATGCCCCCTTCCTCCTAGTAAAATTAGCTCTTCGGCTTTATCTGTCGCCGCTTCAAAGTCAGCTACGCGATACATTGCCAACACGGGCGATAGTTTTTCGATGGAAAATGGTTCTTGGCTGCCCACTGCCTCGATTTCCCCGATTAAAATTTTAGTACCTTTGGGGATCTCTATTCCAGCTAGTTCGGCGATTTTAGCAACCGATTGACCGACAATTGCGGCGTTGATATGTCCGTCTTTAACTAAAACTTTACTAACTGCGGTTCGTTCTTCAGGAGAGAGAAAGTATGCCCCTCTGAGGGTAAATTCCTGCTTCACTACTTCGTAAACTTCATCGACAACTATTACCGACTGTTCCGAAGCGCAAATCATGCCGTTGTCAAAAGTTTTGCTCAATAAAATCGAACTTACCGCTAGAGGAATCTCCGCAGTCTCATCGATGACGGCGGGAGTATTGCCAGCACCCACCCCTAATGATGGTTTGCCCGAAGAATATGCTGCTTTGACCATTCCCGGTCCTCCAGTAGCGAGAATTAGATTGATATTGGGATGCTGCATTAGAGCCTGGGAAAGTGCTACTGACGGTTCGTCGATCCAGCCAATAATATCTTCTGGCGCACCTGCTGCGATCGCAGCATCTAAAACTATTTTGGCTGCGGCGATGGTGCATTCTTTGGCTCTGGGATGGGGTGAGAAGATAATGGCATTGCGGGTTTTTAAGGCGATTAAAGCTTTAAATATTGCGGTCGAAGTGGGATTAGTCGTCGGTACGATCCCAGCTAATACTCCTACTGGTTCGGCGATTTTTTTAATGCCGTAGTGAGAATCAGATTCAATTACGCCACAGGTGGATTCTTGTTTGTATTTATTGTAGATAAACTCCGAAGCAAAGTGATTTTTAATTACTTTATCTTCCACCAGTCCCATATTTGTCTCTTTGACGGCTAATTTAGCCAAAGGAATTCTCTGTTCGTTAGCTGCTAAAGCGGCGTGTTTGAATATTTTATCTACCTGTTGTTGAGTAAAACTAGCATATTGAGTTTGAGCTGCTTTTACTTTTTGAATGAGGAGATTTAGCTGTTCTTGATTGGTAACTGTCATAGTTTTTATTACTATTAATTAATTGTTAGTTATTAGAAGCCAGGAGACAGGAGAAAATATACTCTTTGCAAGCTTTACCTCATGACTTAGACTAGTCAATTGTTAAAGGATGAATGACAAAATACAAATAACAAAATTAATAAGCTTTCATCCCGTATTCTTGAAAAATGTTTTTAGCAGTGGCAACTAGTTCTGGTGATGCGGGAGGGATATTTTTTAGTTGATATTCATAACCCAACCGCTCCCATTTATACTCTCCCATTTTGTGAAAGGGTAGAACTTCGACGCGTTCGACGTTGTTTAAACTAGATACAAACTTAGCTAAACCTCTAATATTGTGAGGTGGATCGGTAAGATGGGGAACTAAAACAAATCGAATCCAAACTGATTTACTAATCTCATTTAAATAGCGTGCAAAATTGAGAGTTGGTTCGAGAGATACGCTAGTGACTTGTTGATAGATTTTAGGGTCAAAAGATTTAATATCTAGTAATACTAAATCTACATACTCTAAAAGACTTTTTGCTGTAGTTAAATTGACATAACCAGAAGTATCTAAAGCCGTGTGAATTCCTAATTCTTGACAACGCCGAAAAATCTCACCGACAAACTTTGGCTGCATCAAAGGTTCGCCACCCGTTACCGTTATCCCTCCTCCAGAAAAATTCATATAGGAACGATATTTCTGGATATCTGCGATTAATTCATCAACCGTAACTTCTTTACCATCATTGGGATGGCGACAGTCGGGATTATGACAGTAAAGACATCTCAATGGACATCCTTGGGTAAAAATTACATACCTAATACCAGGTCCATCAACTGTGCCACAAGTTTCAATCGAATGAATTTTACCTTTAGTTGAAGATTGAGGAGTGGTTGTCATTACTCGATCTTTGATAGTCATCAGTCATTATTTGCGAAGGACAAATAACGAAAGACAAAGGACAAGTTAAACTTTTTGGTGGACGAGCATAATATCACAGGGAACGTGATGTGAAACATAGTTACTGACACTACCTCTCAGCATTTCGTTAACACCTTTTCTACCGTGACTGCCAATTACAATCAAGTCTGCCTCCCATTCTCGGGCAGATTGGCAGATTTGACGTTCTGGTTCGCCGATTTCCTGGACGAATTCTGCCGAAACTCCAGCCTGCATAGCTTGCTCTGCTAGAGATTGTAGATATTCTAATTTACTTTCTACTTTGAGTTGCCATTCCTGCTGCGCGGTTTCATCTACTCTGTGAGCATAATATCCACTACCTGCTAAAGCAACTGTATTGCGGTATTCTGCTTCGGCAGGAGAAATAACATTGAGTAACTGTAGTTCGGCATCAAATTTCTGAGCCAATAATAAACTCTGTTCAAAGGCTTTTTGGCTGAGTTGGCTATCATCCAAGGCGACAATAATTTTACAATACACTATTAGACTCCATTTAGTTTTGGTAACAATAGATACTTCAACTTTTTTAGCGAACTCCATAAATTTTGATTGCGTAATCAAGTCTATTTATTTATTATTTAATTTATTACATTGTAAAAAAAAATTACTGAATTAAGCATTAATTTAAGTTTTTTTTGATATTTGACATGATATATAGCTATGTTTTTTAGGGAGTACTTGAGGATCGCCTGTTGTTGACTTTTTATTTTATTGTTAACAATCTAAGACAGTTAGAGCGAGCGTGTAATAATACAAGTAGCAATAAGTTTTATTCATAATTACTATAGAAACAAATTGCTATACATATTGAAGATAGTCAATGACTAATCGAGAAAATAAAATGAGCAAAACTAAGATCGATCCCTATTTGCAACTCCTAGAAATTCCCCCAGGACATCTCAATATTATGGGCTACGTTGATGAATCGGAAGTAAACGGTCCTGGTAGCAGAGCAGTAGTCTGGTTACAGGGATGCCAGAGAGAATGCGAAGGCTGTTTCAATCCCGAATCTTGGTCATTTGAAATTAATCGATTAATTTCTATCGACCAATTAGTAGCAAAAATATTAAATAATTCTAAAAACACTGGGGTAACTTTTTCTGGTGGAGAACCTTTTTGGCAAGCAACAGCTTTAACCGAAGTTGCTAAAAAAGTTAAAGCAGCAGGACTAAATGTAATGTCATTTACTGGCTTTACTTTAGAAAGATTACAGTCAGAATATGCTCCCGCTAGTAGTAAAGAATTGCTGTCACAACTCGATATTTTAATTGATGGTGCTTTTGTCAAATCTATAGCAGTTAATAAGCCTAATTCTTTAGTTTCATCTAGTAATCAAAAAGTTCATGTTTTTAATCCCGTGCTAAAAAATAAACTCGATTGGGCGAGCGACCAAATAGAGATACATATTCAGAAAGATGGTAGTCGAATTATTACTGGTTTTAGAGGTTCTTTATGATAGATTTAGATTTTTGTTAGTAGTTAATAGTTTTTTGTTCGCCTACTAACCACTAACATCATCTTTATTGACCTATTGTCTAACTTACTTCAAACTCTTTCGTGGAAGGTACGATTGATTACATCCAACTGTTGTTCGCGGGTGAGTTTGATAAAGTTGACCGCGTAACCCGATACCCGAATGGTTAGTTGGGGATAGAGTTCGGGGTGTTCCATCGCATCGATTAAAGTTTCGCGATTTAACACGTTGATGTTGATATGGTGTCCCGTATCGTGGAAATAACCATCTAACATTCCTGCCAGGTTATTAATTTTGCTATCTTCAGTTTTGCCCAAGGCTTCGGGAACGATGGAGAAGGTGTAGGAAATGCCGTCTTGAGCGTGTTCGTAAGGCAGTTTGGCTACAGATTCTAATGCAGCGATCGCGCCTTTGGTATCCCGTCCGTGCATGGGGTTGGCACCAGGGGCAAAGGGTTGTCCTGCTTTGCGTCCATCGGGGGTGTTGCCTGTTTTCTTGCCGTAAACGACGTTAGAGGTAATGGTGAGAATTGACTGAGTGGGGACGGCGTTGCGATAGGTTTTGTGCTGGCGGACTTTGTTCATAAAGTCTTCCACTACTTTAGCGGTAATTTTATCGACGCGATCGTCATTGTTGCCGAATTTGGGATAATCTCCTTCTATGGCGTAATCTACTGCCAAGCCGTCATCGTTGCGAAGCACTTTGACTTTGGCATATTTGATTGCCGATAAGGCATCCCCCACTACCGATAAACCAGCTACCCCACAAGCCATCGTCCGATAGACATCGCGATCGTGCAGTGCCATCTCCAGACGCTCGTAGCAGTACTTATCGTGCATATAGTGGATGACGTTGAGGGTGTTGACGTAGAGTTTTGCCAACCAGCCCATCATTAAATCGAATTTAGCGGTAACTTCTTGATAATCTAAATATTCCGAAGTTATGGGGGCAAACATCGGGGCAATTTGTTCCCCTGCTTTTTCATCCTTACCACCATTAATGGCATAAAGCAAGGCTTTAGCTAAATTAACCCTGGCACCAAAGAACTGCATCTGTTTGCCGATCCGCATACCAGATACGCAGCAAGCAATGCCGTAGTCGTCGCCGTAGTAGCCACGCATCAGATCGTCGTTTTCGTATTGAATGGAACTAGTGTCGGCAGAAACTTTAGTGCAGAAGCGTTTGAAACCTACGGGCAGTCTTTCCGACCAAAGAACGGTAAGATTTGGTTCTGGCGCAGGACCTAAGTTGTATAAAGTGTTTAAGAAACGGAAGCTGCTTTTAGTAACTAAAGTTCTGCCATCTTCTCCCATCCCGCCAATAGATTCTGTTACCCAAGTGGGATCGCCCGAAAATAGTTCGTTATAAGCCGGATGGCGTAAGAAACGCACCATCCGCAACTTCATCACGAAATGATCGATAAGTTCTTGAATTTCTGCTTCGGTCACGTCCCCATTATCTAAATCCCGTTGGCAATAGATATCGAGGAAGGTAGATACCCTACCCAAAGACATTGCCGCGCCGTTTTGTTCTTTAACTGCCCCAAGATAGCCAAAATAAGTCCACTGCACTGCTTCAGTCGCATTGCTTGCGGGTAGAGAGATATCGCAACCATAACTAGCCGCCATCTCTACAAGTTCTTTGAGTGCCCTAATTTGTTCGGAAATTTCTTCCCGCAGGCGAATTACCTCTTCGTCAAAGGTATCTACTTCCAGGGACGACAATTGTTGTTGTTTGTCTGCAATTAGGCGATCGCAACCATATAAAGCTACTCGACGATAATCGCCGATAATTCTACCCCTACCGTAAGCATCGGGCAAGCCTGTAATAATCCCCGAATGTCGTGCCAACTTCATTTCACGGCTATAGGCATCAAAAACACCATCGTTATGTGTCTTGCGGTATTTGGTAAAAATTTCTTGGGTTTGGGGGTCTAACTGATAACCATAAGCTTCGAGGGAACTTTTAACTACCCTTATGCCACCAAAGGGCATAATGGCTCGTTTGAGTGGTTTATCGGTTTGCAAGCCGACGATTTTTTCTAAATCTCTATCTATATAGCCTGGGGCATGAGCGGTAATTCCAGAGGGGACTTTAGTATCTGTATCTAAAATACCTTTTTCTCGTTCTACTGCCATTAAGTCTTTGACTTTCTCCCAAAGCCGATGGGTAACTTCTGTAGTGCTGGCTAAAAATGAGCCATCTCCTTCGTAGGGGGTGTAGTTTTGCTGAATAAAATCGCGGAGGTTAATTTCTTCCGTCCATTTACCTGAAACGAAGCCTTTCCATTGCTGCAACATATTAAGATATACCTCCTATGTTTCCACTTGAGTGTATGCTCTACTAATGCTTTGTCGTTTTTTTTCTAATTTCAATTTATCATAAAAAAACAAAGTTTTTAGCATTTTTAGATTAAACAAATTGAATTTATTGAGTACATTTGAGTACATTTATTAAATCTATTAATAGATTTAACAAAAACCTTGCTCAATTTTATTTTTAGTGAAAATTTCGGTTTAACCAAAAAAGATAATGTAGACAGAATTCTTATGTCATTAAGCTTTGACTATAATTCTAAACTAGCTAAACGAAAGTTAAGTTAATTTAACATTTCTAATAAACAACTTTTATATTGTTTTAGTCAAGAAATAAAATCCATAATCGCCATCTTTTTTTTGTCCAATTTAAATAATATTTTCTTTTACGGATCTTAATAAAAAATAAAAAGCAAAATAGCCAACATTTTTCAACCAAACAATTGCTTATAATCGAGTAGAAGAATCGAGCTGGCTCCACATCAAATCTCGGAAAGTATTATGACTATCTCCATGAATCTAACCGTCGATCCCGCCCATGACATTGCCAACTATCGACGGCGACCTCTAGAGGCAATTTTTGCCCCCAAAACTGTAGCCGTTATTGGTGCGACAGACCGTCCTGGCAGTGTAGGTAGAACTCTACTCTGGAATTTAATTAGCAATCCTTTTGGCGGTACGGTATTTCCCGTCAATCCCAAACGAGATAACGTTCTCGGTATTAAAGCTTATAAAGATATAACTGCTATTAATAGCGCGATCGATTTGGCAATAATTGCTACTCCAGCCCCTACAGTCCCTATGGTGATTCGTCAGTGTGGAGCGGCTGGAGTTAAAGGAGTAATTATTCTCTCGGCAGGTTTTAGAGAAATCGGTACGGTAGGAATAGAACTAGAACGGCAAATACTCGATGAAGCACACCGCCACCAAATACGGATTATCGGACCAAACTGCTTGGGATTGATGAATCCGCGTAATGGTCTAAATGCCACCTTTGCGGGTGCTATGGCACGTCCTGGAAATGTAGGTTTTATCAGTCAAAGTGGGGCGTTGTGTACGGCAATTTTGGACTGGAGTTTTCAGGAAAATATTGGCTTTAGTGCTTTTGTTTCTATCGGTTCGATGCTGGATGTGAGTTGGGGCGATTTAATTTATCATCTCGGTGACGATCCTTATACTACTAGTATTGCTATTTACATGGAGTCAATTGGCGACGCTCGTTCTTTTCTCTCGGCAGCTAGGGAGGTGGCGTTGACCAAACCGATTATCGTAATTAAAGGGGGACGCACTGGTGCGGCAGCCAAAGCAGCAGCTTCTCATACGGGTACGCTAGCAGGTAGCGATGACGTTCTAGATGCGGCATTTCGTCGTTGTGGTGTATTACGAGTAGACACCATCGAAGACCTATTTAATATGACGGAATTGCTGGCAAAACAACCCCGTCCTAAAGGCAAACGTCTGACTATTCTGACTAATGCGGGTGGACCAGGAGTGCTAGCTACCGATGCCCTTATTAGAGAAGAAGGAATTTTAGCTACTCTATCTTCTGAAACTACTACTGAGTTAGATAAAGTCTTACCACCTCATTGGAGTCATCACAATCCTATAGATATTTTGGGCGATGCTACTGCCGAACGCTACAGTCAAGCTTTAAAGATCGCGGCAGCAGATAGTAATAGTGATGGACTGTTGGTTATTCTCACGCCCCAAGCCATGACCGATGCCACAAAAATAGCTACCCAATTACAAGAAACCCTAAAAGAGCTAAATGGTAAGCCTCTGCTGGCAAGCTGGATGGGGGGAGAAAACGTAGCCGAAGGCGAAGCAATTCTCAATCGTGCGGGGATTTACACTATACCATATCCCGATACGGCGGCACATCTGTTTAACTTGATGTGGAATTATAGCTATAACCTCAAAGGTTTATATGAAACTCCCGAACTAGCAGAAGCAGGAGACGATAATAGCAGTCATACTCAAGCGACAGTACTTTTAAATAAAGTTAGAGCTACGGGTCGTACTTTACTGACTGAATACGAATCGAAACAGTTACTTGCTGCCTATGGCATTCCTACGGTAGTTACCGAGATTGCTACCAGTGAGGATGTAGCAGTGGAAATAGCCACTAAAATCGGTTATCCAGTGGTTCTCAAACTCCACTCGGAAACTATCACTCACAAAACCGATGTTGGTGGAGTGTATCTCAACCTAAATAACGCCGATGCTGTTAGGGATGCCTATAATTCTATTAAAAACTCTGTCGAACAAAACCATCTTCCAGACTCCCTATCCCCCAATCTCCCCATCTCCCAGTCTCCTTTTCTCGGCGTTACCGTACAGCCTATGGTCAAACTCGATGGCTACGAACTAATTATCGGCAGCAGCATCGCTCCCCAGTTCGGTTCCGTACTGCTATTTGGCACTGGGGGGCAGTTAGTAGAAGTATTTAAAGACCGCGCTCTCGCCTTGCCACCATTAAATACGACACTGGCACGCCGAATGATGGAGCAAACCCGCATCTATGAAGCACTCAAAGGTGTTAGAGGTCGAAAAGCCGTAGATATGTCGGCATTAGCTAAATTGATAGTGCGTTTTAGCCAGCTAGTAGTAGAACAACCTTGGATTAAGGAAATTGATATCAATCCGCTGCTAGTCTCAGAAGATAGACTATTAGCTCTAGATGCTCGCATAGTGCTTCACGATAGCAAAACTAACGAGTCCCAATTGCCCCGCGTTGCCATTCGCTCTTATCCTACTCAATATACAGAATGTTCGACTTTAAATGATGGTAAACGAGTAACTATTCGTCCCATTCGTCCCGAAGATGAACCCTTAATCGTCAAGTTTCATCAATACCTTTCTGAGGAAAGCGTTTATTTTCGCTACTTTCATCTGATTAATCTACAAGCTAGAGTTGCTCACGAAAGATTGACCAGAATCTGTTTTATCGATTACGATCGCGAAATGGCTCTGGTAGCAGATTACCTCGATCCCGTTACGGGAGAAAGAGAAATTTTGGGTGTAGCTCGTTTGAGTAAAATATATGGTACTGATGAAGCGGAATTTGGTATGCTGGTTAGCGATCGCTATCAAGGTCGGGGATTGGGCAAGGAGTTACTAAAGACCTTAGTCGATATTGGTCGTCAAGAACAATTAAACTGTATTATTGCCGAAATTCTTCCCGAAAATCGACCCATGCAACGTTTATGTTCCAAGCTAGGATTTAGAGTCGAGCGACATGGGGATGTGGTAACAGCTTATTTAGATCTTCTTTCATAAAATAACTTGTTTGTCGATAAAGATTATTGCTAACTGTAGCGAACTGCGATTTTTAGTTTAGTAAACTAGGAATAAAAAAAATGTTTGAAAATTTACTTCCGCCACTTAACGACCACAATTTACCCTATCCCGATACCATACATCCCATAGTGGTACATTTTGTCATTGCAATGGTGTTATTTGCCTTTTTCTGTGACGTGGTAGGTTATTTCAGCAAAAACTATAAGCTTTTTGAAGTTAGCTGGTGGAATATGTTTTTTGCTACCATTTCCATCTTTATTGCAGTGGTATTTGGGCAAATAGAAGCAGGTTTGGCACTCGCTTATGATGCCGTCGAACCAGTATTAAATTTACACACTATTATTGGCTGGTCGCTATCGGGAATTATTGCGGCAGTTACAGCTTGGCGTTATGTAATTCGCTCGCAAGATCCCAAACAAATGCCTGTAGCTTACTTAGGAGTAGGGCTGTTGTTAACTGGCTTGGTCTTGTACCAAGTATACTTAGGAGATGAATTAGTTTGGGTTTATGGTTTGCACGCAATTCCCGTAGTTGAAGCAGCCAAGGAGGGACTTTTATAATTTTGTCATTTGTAACCAATGACAAATGACCAATAACTAATGACTAATAACAATGAATCCAGAATTAATCGCTCGATTAGCACTAGGGGCAAATGGGCTTCCTTACTCGATTCCCATTCATCCCAACTTAGTACATCTCACTCTAGGCTTATTTATTATTGGTATTGCTTTTGATGTCGTGGGGCTGCTATTTCCCTTTGACAAGGTGGTATTCAAATATTTAGCCATTCCCGCCACTCGCTCTAATTTCTTTGATGTCGGTTGGTACAATATGCTGGCGGCAGCGATCGTTACCTTCTTGACAGTGGCGTTTGGTTTTTACGAGATTATGCTAGTAGATACTACTCCCAATATCGAAAGTGCCTGGGGTTTGGGAGCGATGGAAACTATGCTGTGGCACGGCGTGGGCGGAGTGTTGCTTTTAGCAGCGATCGTCGGTATGACTGTATGGCGGGGKTTTCAACGCTATGTCTGGTTTAACGACACCAGCCGACAAGTACAGTGGAGCTATCTATTAGTTGGCGTAATAATTATGTTCTTCATGTATGTTCACGGCACTTTAGGGGCGCAGCTAGCAGCAGAATTTGGCGTTCACAACACCGCAGGAAATCTACTGCGTTTGGGACAAGACCCCAACAAAATATTAAGATGAGGTGGCTTAGTGAAAGTCAAGAGAATTTTAACAATTGGCGCGATCGCTTTAGTCTTGGCGGGAATTAGCGTTTGGGTGGGAGAGTTATCTTATTCCTGGTTTCCTCCCCAAGCCTCGGCTGAAGCGATTTTAATCGATAAATTATTTAGTTTGTTAACGGCGATCGGTACGTTTATTTTTTTAGGCGTTACGGTAGCGATTATTTACAATATTATTTTTCATCGGGCGGGCAGATACGATACCAGTGATGGACCGCCAATAGAAGGTAACTTGACTCTAGAGATCGTTTGGACGGCAATACCTTTGCTAATCGTTTTTGGCATTGCTGCCTTTAGCTACCAAACTTACGATCGCATGGATTTACACGGCCCGACAGAAATTGCTCATTTACCGCAGGTTATAGAAGCTGCCTATGCCGATACTGGAGCGTTGACGACCGAAGCGATGACTAATATCGAGGTAGACTCCAAACAGTGGGCGTGGGTATTTCGCTATCCAGAGAAAAATATTACCAGCACCGAACTTCATCTACCCGTAGATCGACGCGCTCATTTGACGATGCGATCGCAGGATGTCATTCACGGCTTTTATATTCCCGCGTTTCGAGTCAAACAGGATATTATTCCTCCTAAAACCGTTGATTTTGAATTTACTCCCATTCGCGTAGGCAAATATCGCCTCAGAGATTCTCAATATAGCGGTACGTACTTTGCTGCCATGCAAACCGATGTAGTGGTAGAGTCGCCAGCAGATTACCAAAGTTGGTTAGATAATGCCGCCCAGCAAGCACCTTCTCCCGCCCCCATTCCCGCAAATCTCGAATATGACAAACGAGAAGCAGACTTGGCAGCATGGCAAACCGTCGTACCTGCCCCTGTACCAGTAGTTAATTATCATCCGTAATTCAGGGAACAGAGAAAAGAACACTAGCAATTAACAATTCAGGTTCAGTGGTCGCTTTAAATTAGAAAACCTGACAAAGCTTTCAAAGACTGCACCACCAACTACTAACTACTAACCACTAACCACAATCGCCACATGACAGTTACTTCAAATCCCCAAGAATGTATCCAAGAAAAGCCACCGAATTGGCGTAAATATTTTAGTTTTAGTACCGACCATAAAGTCATCGGCATTCAATATTTAGTTACCTCGTTTTTTTTCTTTCTTCTGGCTGGTGTGTTCGCCATGATTATGCGGGGGGAATTAATTACCCCCGAACCAGATTTATTAGACCGCACCGTATATAACGCCCTGTTTACCATGCACGGTACGATCATGCTGTTTGGCTGGACATTTCCTGCTTTGGTAGGACTAGCTAACTATCTCGTTCCCCTAATGATTGGGGCGAGAGATATGGCGTTTCCCCGTCTAAATGCTGCTGCATTTTGGATGATCCCTGTAGTGGGAATTTTATTTATCCTGAGTTTTCTCGTCCCTGGAGGTCCTTCTCAGTCTGGGTGGTGGGCATATCCCCCCGTTAGTTTGCAAAATCCTACGGGTAATTTAATTAACGGTCAATTTATTTGGCTGTTGGCGGTGGCAATATCTGGTGTTTCTTCCATTATGGGGGCAGTTAACTTTGTTACTACTATTATCGGGATGCGTGCCCCAGGAATGACTTGGTTTAAAACTCCTGCTTTTGTCTGGACGGTGATGGCAGCACAAATAATTCAGCTTTACGGCTTACCTGCCTTGACTGCTGGTGCAGTGATGTTGTTATGCGATCTTGCTTTCGGTACGGCATTTTTCGATCCCGCTCAAGGGGGCAATCCAGTTTTATTCCAGCACTTTTTCTGGTTTTATTCACATCCTGCCGTATATGTAATTATTCTGCCAATATTTGGCGTTTTTTCGGAAATTTTCCCCGTCTACGCCCGTAAACCCCTATTCGGTTATAAAGTCGTAGCAGTGTCTTCTATTATAATCACTTGCTTAAGTGGAATCGTTTGGGTACACCATATGTTTGCCAGTGGTACTCCAGGCTGGATGCGGATGGCATTTATGTTTACTACCATGTTAATTTCAGTGCCGACAGGAATTAAAGTCTTTGCCTGGGTGGGAACGATTTGGGGCGGTAAACTGCGTTTGGATACCCCGATGTTATTTGCTTTAGGCGGGCTAATAAACTTTGTCTTCGCGGGCATTACAGGCATCATGCTATCTTCCACCCCCATCGACATTCACGTTAACAATACCTATTTCGTTGTAGGACACTTCCACTATGTCCTTTACGGTTCGATGGTTTTCGGTTTATTTGCTGCCATCTATCACTGGTTTCCCAAAATGACAGGGAAAATGTACTACGAAAGTCTAGGGAAACTCCACTTCTGGCTATCCTTTATCGGTACAGCCCTCAATTTTCTACCCATGCACCCCGTAGGTTTAATGGGAATGCCCCGCCGAGTCGCTTCCTACGATCCCGAATTTGCCTTCTGGAACGTGCTGGCTAGTATTGGCGCATTTATTCTGGGCATCTCTACCATTCCTTTCCTGTTAAATATGGTCAGTTCTTGGATTTCGGGCAAACCAGCAGGAAACAACCCCTGGCGGGCAATTGGCTTGGAATGGCTGGTTTCTTCTCCCCCTGACGTGGAAAACTTTGAAGAAATTCCCATTGTTGTCTCCGAACCTTATGGCTATGGGAAAGATGAACCGTTAACGGAGAATTTAGGGTAGTCATTTGTTGTTAGTTGTTTGCGATCGCTCTTGATGTTTAATGACAAAAAACAAATTCAAACCCGATAATTATCAGCTAGTAGGTTGGGTTGAAGAATGAAACCCAACAAACATTATTAATTTATAGATGGGTTTCGCGATCCCTCTACCCATCCTACTAATAAATCAACAATTAATAATTATGACCAGTTTAGACCCTACTTTAAACCAAGAAGAATTAGCTCAATCCAGTCACGTAGCCCACGAACATGAAGATAATAGAATGCTGGGCTTTATTATCTTTCTGCTTTCTGAAAGTGTTATTTTCCTCAGTTTTTTTGGGGGATACATTATCTATAAAACTACCATGACGGATTGGCTTCCTCCTGGCGTGGAGGGGTTGGAAGTTAGAGAACCAGCTATTAATACTGTAGTGTTAGTCTCTAGCAGTTTTGTAATTTATATCGCTGAAAGGTTTTTACACAAAGAAAATCTCTGGGGTTTCCGCATCTTTTGGCTGTTAACAATGGCAATGGGTAGCTATTTTCTCTACGGACAAGCTGTGGAATGGAATAGCCTGGAATTTGGTTTTACCTCTGGTGTTTTTGGTGGAACTTTTTACCTGTTAACAGGCTTTCATGGTTTGCACGTTTTAACAGGAATTCTCTTACAAACCATCATGTTAACTCGTTCTTTTTTACCAAATAATTATGAAGGTGGACAATTTGGGGTAGAAGCTACTTCTTTGTTTTGGCACTTTGTTGATGTGATTTGGATTGTTTTGTTTATTTTGATTTATGTTTGGCAGTAGTAATAAATATGACTCAAGAAGATCTACCAATCAGCGAAATCAACAGCCACATTGAAGAATATCTAGATTATTACTGCGGTTTATCTCATGCGCCAGGCTTTGCAGTTTTACTCAAAGGTGAATGGGGCTGTGGGAAGACTTGGTTTATCAACAAATATCGTGAAAAGTTTGAAAACAAAAAACAAAAATTTTTATATGTAAGCTTGTACGGAATGACTAGCTTTACTGAAATAGAAAATTCGTTTTTCCAGCAGCTACATCCTTTGTTGTCCTCAAAAGGAATGGCAATAACAGGAAAAATTCTTCAAGGAGTTCTAAGAACTACGCTTAAAATCGATCTGAATAGTGACGGGAAAGATGATGGTAGTGTAAGTTTGCAAATTCCTAAAATCGATATACCTGAATCTTTTAAAAAAGCTGATGAACGTATTTTAATTTTTGATGATTTAGAACGCTGTCAAATAGATGTTGGAAATCTTTTAGGATATATAAATTATTTTGTCGAGCATCAAGATTTTAAAGTAATTTTAGTCGCTAATGAAGCAAAACTTATTAGCAATAATAATTATACAGAAATAAAAGAAAAGCTTATTGGTAAAACTTTTGATATTAATCGCGATCTTGATGGTGCATTAAAAGACTTTATTAAAGAACTTAATAATTTAGAAATAGAAAAATTTTTGTTTAGCAATACAGAATTAATAGAAGACATATATTATAAAGCTGAATATGAAAATCTAAGAACCTTAAAACAAATCATTTTAGATTTTGAGAGAATTTTTAAAGTATTACCAGAGAAAGCGAAAGCTAAGCCTGAGTTGTTAAAAGAAATTTTAAAGTTACTAATGGCTTTCTCTATTGAAATCAAACGTGGTAATTTATTGCCCAAAAGTATTAGTATCTTTCAGCAAGCATCTGTTTTCAAGCTGACTGAAGCTAAGCGCGATTATATAGAACAAAGAGCTACAAATAACCAAGATAGTTTATCTAATTCATCTGAGGAGAATAATAAGAAAACAATTATTTCTCTTACAGAAATAATTGAACGATATACATTTTTAGATTCATTTGTGTACCAACCTTTGCCTAATTTAGCATGGTGGCAGTCATTCCTAGATAAAGGTGATACGAATCCCTCTGTTTTAAATAAGTCAATATCAAATAGTAAATATTTTCAAGATGAAAACACACCAAACTGGATTAGATTGTGGCGATTTTATGATTTAAGTGATGAAAATTTTGATACATTACTTAAAAAAGTAGAATCAGAGTATGAAAGGAGAGAATTTACCGATATCAGAGATATAAAGGATGTCACGGGTCTTTTCATGAAATTATCTGATATTGGATTATATTCTAAGAGTAAAGAAGAATTATTTCAGAATTCAAAGAATTATGTTGAAGATTTGATAGGATTAAATCGCTTAAACTTAAATCTTGACTCGGATTGTACCCTAAATTTAAGAAAAGAATCTAAGGACTTTAAAGAAATAATCGAGTATCAAAAGTTATGTGTTTTTATCAAAGAAGTTAGACAGGCTAGTTTTAAAAAAAGCTTGCCAAATTTGGGTTTGAAATTGCTTGATATTATGGTGAATGAACCATATCAATTTTACAGTATAATTTGCTCAAAAGATTCTGACAATACAAACAATAATTCACATCGGGTATACTCTGAGATTCCGATATTTCAACATATTAAAGTAGATGACTTTTTTGAAAAATTTTTGTCATTAAATTTTGATGCTCAAAGAACTTGTTTTTATGGCATTGAAATGCGTTATAAATTTCATGACATCAATAAAAAGCTATTTAACGAACTACAATGGCTTTATAAACTACGTAGTTTATTAGTAGAACACGCAAACTTTGGAAGAGGAAAGCCTAGTGGATATCGTTTTGAATTATTGATAAATGTCTATTTAGATAGAGCAATTGAAAATCTTTTAGCATCATTTGAGATTTGGCTCACAAAACACCTATTAAATAAAGTATCTAGCTTGAAAATATTTTACTGGACTTATATGAACGAAGTATTTGAGAACAAAATAGCATTAGCTTTACAAGATGAGATGACAAACAACCAGTAACAAAGAAAAGGACAAATAATATGATTATAGATGACCAATTTTACGATGTAATTATTGTTGGCAGTGGTGCGGGTGGTGGTACGCTGTCTCGTAAACTGGCAGAAGCTGGAAAAAAAATTTTAGTACTAGAAAGAGGAGAATTTACCGAAAAAGAAAGTTCGGAATTAGTAGAAGTAGAAGTTTTTAAAAAAGAAGATTATCACGCTCCCGAACAATGGTACGATCGCGAGGGCGAACCCTTTCATCCTCAAACCAGTTACTGTGTGGGGGGCAATACTAAAATTTATAGCGGTGCGTTATTGCGCCTTAGAGAAAAAGATTTCGATCGAGTACAGCATCAAGAAGGAATTTCACCTGAATGGGGCTTAAAATACCAGGATTTTGAACCCTACTACACCGCTGCCGAAAAACTCTATCGCATTCATGGTAGAGCAGGAGACGATCCCACAGAACCCCCTAGAAGTGAAGATTATCCCTATACGCCAGTCGATCGCGCCTCACAAATCCAAGAAATTGGCGATCGCCTGTCCAAGCACGGTTTGCATCCCGCCTATCTTCCCATTGGTATTGGCGACGAAGGACGCACTGACTCGGAAGATACTGGTATAAGTCCTGTCATTCGTGCGGGTAAAGACGTAACTTTAAAAACTGGAGCGAAAGTAGTCGCTTTACATACCAATTCTTCAGGTAAAGAAGTCAAAGCGGTTGAGGCGCAGATTAAAGGACAATCCTATTTGTTTATGGGTCATATTATCGTACTTTCCTGTGGTGCGATTAATTCTGCTGCTTTATTGTTGAGATCGGCGAATGAAAAGCATCCCCAAGGATTAGCTAATAGTTCCAACTTGGTGGGACGTAATCTGATGAAACAGCTAATGACGGTAATTCTTCAGCAGTCCCCTCAACCTAATTCGGGTTTGTTTCAACGCACTATGTATATCAATGATTTCTACTGGGGCGATAGAGATTTTTCCTATCCTATGGGACATATTCAGGATGCGGGGGGCATTTTGCAAGACGTGATTTTTTCCGAATCTCCGCCGATTTTGTCTGTGGCTGCCAAAATAATGCCAGGTTTTGGCTTAAAGCAGTTGGCAAAACGTTCTATCGGCTGGTGGCTGCAAACAGAAGATTTACCCGATCCCAACAACCGAGTTTATCTCAAAGGAGAGAAACTTCATTTAGACTATACTCCCAACAACACCGAAGCACACGATCGCCTGCTTTATCGTTGGCAAGAAGTCCTTAAAGCTACAGATAAACAGTCTCGCGGCATTCATCCTTATGGCAGTACTCCCATTCAAGTAGTGGCTCATCAATGCGGTACCTGTCGTTTTGGCGAAGCTCCCCAAGATTCCGTTCTCGATCTCAATTGTCGCACCCACGATGTCGATAATCTCTATGTAGTAGATAGTAGCTTTTTTCCTTCCAGTGCGGCGGTAAGTCCCGCTTTGACGGTTATTGCCAATGCTTTGAGGGTGGGAAATATATTAATTGCAAGATTGGGTTAGCTAAAAGATCGATCTTTTTAGGAAGAGCGATCGTGTTTCAGCATGATGCTAGCAACTACGATGCCCGCTATTGCTAGCAGTGCCATAGGATAAAAAGCATAGGTATAGAAACCAAACCAATCGCGAATTCGTCCTGTAACTAAAGTTCCCAGCAAGGCACCCACCCCATAAGTCGTGAACACGATCCCGTAATTTTGGGCATAGTTGTCGGGGTTAAAGAAACGAAGGGTAGTAGTAGGAGCGATCGCCAGCCAGCCTCCCAAACAAAACCAAAACAGACAGAAGGCAACAACGTAAATGGCAACTTGTCCCTCTTTGGCATTTACCATTAACACACAAGCAGTTAATATTAGGGCATAATTGGCGATCGCCACATAGTGGGGTTTGAAGCGATCGCTCAACCAGCCAAACAAGGGACGACTAACTCCATTAAATAGAGCGAATAAAGAAACACTGCTTGCTGCCAGTCTGGGATCGATGTCGATTGTTTCCTCTCCTACCGAACTCGAAATACCAATAGCACTCAAACCGATAGCAGTTCCAATGGCGTAACAGATCCATAAGCCATAAAATGAGCGACTCCGAAAGAGATTTGTCGGGTAGGCTACAGAGGCAATAGACTGAGATTTGGCGAATAAATGGCGGTGGGGATGCCAGTCTTGAGGGGGCAACTCTAAAACCAGGGCAATTGCTAAGATAATTAAGGTAAAGACAATTCCTAAAATCTGCAAAGTTGGTTTGACGGAATAAGCGTTGATTAAACTATTAGCCAAAGGAGCAGTAACTAAGGGAGAAAGCCCAAACCCAATAATTGTCAAACCTACTGCTAGTCCCTGGCGATCGGGAAACCACTTGGCTACTACCACCATCGGTACGCCGTAAGCAATTCCCACCCCCGATCCAGCAATGACTCCGTAAGTAAGGGTCATTGTCTCAATGTTAGTGGCAAAGCTAGAAAGAATATAGCCCGTACCGACCATGATGCCACCGATCGCTGTAGTAATTCGAGTCCCAATTCGGGGGATATAAAATCCCGCGATCGGCATGAGTGCAGCATAAAAGACTAGGGCGATAGTATAGGGTAACAGACTTTCCGTCGCATTAATCTTAAATTCTCCTTCTAAGGGAGTTCTAAAAACGCTCCAAGAATAAACGCTCCCCAAACAGAGCAAAACGCTCGTACCTAGAGGAATTAGTAACCATCTTCCCCGCTCTGCTGGTAGTTTAAATACCTTGAAGTTCAAGTTAAAATCTGTCATAGGTGAAGCATGATGACTACAAAATTTATTGGTGTGGATATGGCAGTAGGCAGGAGGCAGAAGTAAATTCCTACTTAGAAAGCTTAGGGCTTATAGCTCACAGCTATAATATTTTTCATTTATCTGAGGTTATTTAAAGAATAGAGATTACTTTGCCATCAAGACTACAGAACTACGAGCCTCTACTTGATATTGCTGCTGATTAACTATTGGTGCTGTTCGGGGTTCGCAAAAATCATCTGGCGTGGGTAAAGCAGTATCTATAACGCGATGCCAGTTATGTCCAGAGCGTAGTTGGGGCAACTCGTAGCTTAAAGTCTCCCAATAGGCGTTAAACATGACATGCAGATACTCGCCTAACTGGGGATGTGCCAGAGTAAAAGCTAAATGGCGAGATTCGTCGTTCCAATTGGGCTGATGGAGTTTTAGTCCGTGCCAGACCAAATAAGGCTTAATGCCTTCGGTAGTGGCTAAGGCTTGTTCTAAACGAAACACTTCTAAGCCTTGAATTAGCGCGATCGCATTTTTAACAAAGCGAAATAAGCCTAGATTAGACTCAATGTCACTCCAGTCAAACCAGCTAAGTTGGTTATTTTGACAGTAGGCGTTGTTATTTCCCTGCTGAGTTCTTTTTACCTCATCTCCCATGGAAATCATGGGCGTTCCCTGAGACATGAACAACACGGTAAAAAAGTTTTTAATCTGCTTGAGCCTTAGCCGTTCGATTTCTGGATCTACTATCGTTCCTTCATAACCACAGTTCCAGCTATGATTATCGTTGGCACCGTCGCGATTGTTTTCTCCATTAGCCTGATTGTGTTTGTGGTTGTAAGTTACCAAGTCATTAAGAGTAAAGCCATCGTGACAGGTAATAAAGTTAATACTGCGGTTGATATCGGTATCGGCGCGAAAATACATATCGGGACTGGCTAAAATTCTGTCTGCCAGACGTTTGACCATTCCGCGATCGCTTTTAATAAAACGACGCACATCATCGCGAAAAGGACCATTCCACTCGGTAAACCAGTCTCCTAAATCTACAAAGCGACCTACGCCATATAGCCCCGCAGCGTCCCAAGCTTCGGCAATTAACTTAGTTCCAGCCAGTACGGGATCGGATTCGATCGCCCATAAAACATTAGCGGTAACAATAGAGGTATGCCATAAAGAGGCTCCCGCTGCATCCCTTGCCAATACCGAAGCCAAGTCAAAACGGAAACCATCGACGTGCATTTCTGTTACCCAATAGCGCAAGCAGTCGAGTATAAATCTACTGACTACGGGGTGGTTGGCTCTCAGACTGTTACCACAACCGCTGTAGTTGTGATAGTAAGCTGGATTTTCTTCCAACATATAGTAGGTTTGATTGTCCAAACCGCGAAAGGAAATAGTTGCCCCTTGGTGGTTGCCTTCGGCAGTGTGGTTAAAGACCACGTCGAGTATTACTTCGATACCTGCTCGGTGTAACGCTTTGACCAAATCGCGAAATTCATCGATTGCTCCTACAGCGTCGGTACGAGAACTATAGCCGTTGTAGGGAGCAAAAAAGCCGATGGTGCTGTAACCCCAATAGTTTTTTAATTCTTTGGGAGCATCATTAACATCAAAATAGTGAATGGGTAGCAGTTCTACCGCCGTAATTCCCAGTTGTTGGAGATAGGGAATTTTTTCTATTAAGCCTGCAAAAGTTCCCCGTTTGAGATCGCTAACGCCAGAGTTGGGATGGGCGGTAAACCCGCCTACGTGCAGTTCGTAGATAATGCTGGTGGCATAGGGAGTACGGGGATGAACATCGCCTTCCCAATCATAATCGCTGGTGTCCACTACTACACTTTTCAAAGCGCGATCGCAATTATCTCCAGGTTGACTGGCAGAGGTGCGATCGTATATTTGCTCTCCTGCGATCGCTTTGGTATAGGGATCGAGCAGCACTTTAGTCCCGTCAAAGCGCAGTCCCTTTTCTGGGGCATACTCACCATAAGCGCGATAGGCATATACCTGACCCGATTTCATACCCCTAATAAAAACGTGCCAGTAATAACAGCTACAGTGTAGTTTGGGATCTAAACTAATCACTCGTTTAGGTTCGGGATCGGGGGCGCGATCGAATAACAGTAGTTCGAGAGTATGGGCGCGGGAAAAAATACTAAAGTTAACCCCATCTGGGTAAACAGTAGCACCCAAGGGAAAAGTTTCTCCAGGTAAAACATCGTTTCTAAACTCGCGATCGCTCCGAAAATTGGTTTGAGTGGTCAATAACTTGTTGGACATAGTTTGATAATTTGTCGTTAGTCATCAGTCATTTATTCAACTAACGACTAACTATCTACGATAGAATTAATAACTCCACTTCCAGTTAACTACTTCGGGTTTGTCCATCCCTTCAGCATGAGCGTAAGCCAGGTTATCGATAATTTCGTTTCTCATTCTTTCTCTGACATAAGCAGCACGAGAACCTAATTGTGGAACGCGATCGATTACGTCAATCACTAAGTTAAAGCGATCGATCTGGTTGAGAATTGCTAGTTCCAAAGGCGTGTTGATATTACCCCGTTCTTTATAGCCGCGAACGTGGATGCGTTCTTGATTGGTACGGCGGTAAGCTAGCTTGTGAATTAGCCAGGGGTAGCCGTGAAAGTTAAAGATTACGGGTTTGTCGGCAGTAAAGAGAATATCAAATTCGTGATTAGATAGACCGTGGGGATGTTCGGTTTCGGTTTGTAGGCGATACAGATCGACCACATTAATAAAGCGGACTTTGAGTTCGGGAAATTCTTCGCGCAAAATAGCCGTTGCTGCCAGAGACTCCATCGTGGGAATGTCGCCACAGCAAGCCATAATCACGTCTGGTTCATCTGGTTCTTTACCACAGTCGTCGTTACTCGCCCATTCCCAGATACCAATACCTTTAGTGCAGTGTTTGACTGCTTCTTCCATCGTTAAATATTGCAGGTGCATCTGTTTGTCCGCCACGATGACGTTGACGTAATCTTTACTCCGCAAACAGTGATCTGCAACCGATAGCAAACAGTTGGCATCGGGTGGAAAATAAACTCTGGTAACGTCAGCACTCTTGTTAGTTACCAAATCGACAAAACCAGGATCTTGGTGAGAAAATCCATTGTGATCTTGTCGCCACACCAAAGAAGACAGCATGATATTGAGGGAAGAAACCGAAGCACGCCAGGGTACGTATTTTTTGCAGATATCCAACCATTTGGCATGTTGGTTAAACATGGAGTCGATGACGTGAACAAAAGCCTCGTACGTGTGGAAGAAACCGTGTTTGCCAGTCAGTAAATAACCTTCTAGCCAACCTTCTAAGGTATGTTCGCTCAACATCTCCATTACCCGTCCATCGGGAGCCAGCATACTGCCGTCTTCATCTTCGGGTAGGTAGTCTGCCAGCCAGGTTTTTTTGGTTACTTCATAAATAGCCGACAGACGATTGGAAGCGGTTTCATCGGGACCAAAAACGCGGAAATTCTTCATATTCTTTTTCATCACGTCCCGCAAAAACTGACCCAATACTTTGGTATTTTCTACCTGCACCATTCCTGGCTTATCCATTGGTACGGCATAGTCGCGAAAGTCGGGCATTTTTAGTTTTTTGCGAACCAAGCCGCCATTAGCTAGGGGGTTGGCACTCATGCGGCGGTCGCCTACGGGAGCGAGGTCTTTTAATTCGGGGATTAAAGTGCCATTCTCGTCAAAGAGTTCTTCTGGCTTGTAGCCTTTCATCCACTCTTCTAAGAGTCTGACGTGTTCTAAATTGCTGTGCATGGCACCCATTGGCACTTGGTGCGCTCGCCAAAAGCCTTCAACTTTATGTCCGTCTACGTCTTTCGGTCCCGTCCAACCTTTGGGAGTGCGAAGAATAATCATCGGCCAACGAGGACGAAAGGCTTTATTTTGACTGCGGGCTTCAGTTTGAATTTCCCGAATTTTGACGATGCACTCTTCCATAACCACTGCCATTTTTTGGTGCATCATTTCGGGATCGGAACCTTCTACCATATAGGGAGTATAGCCATAGCCTTTAAAAAGGTCTTCTAATTCTTGGGAGCTAATGCGAGAGAGGATAGTAGGATTGGCAATTTTATAGCCATTGAGGTTGAGTATGGGTAAAACTGCCCCATCGCAGACGGGATTGAGGAACTTATTAGAGTGCCAAGCGGTGGCTAAGGGTCCTGTTTCTGCCTCGCCATCACCTACCACACAGGCAACAATTAAATCGGGATTGTCGTAGGCTGCACCATAAGCATGAGAAACACTGTAACCCAATTCACCTCCTTCGTGGATCGAGCCTGGAGTTTCAGGGGTACAGTGACTGCCTATATGTCCTGGGAACGAGAACTGTTTGAAAAACTTCTGCATTCCCTCTGCGTCTTCGCTTTTATCGGGATAAATTTCTGAATAGGTACCTTCAAGATAGACGGGTCCTAATACCCCAGGTGCGCCATGTCCTGGACCTGCAACAAAGAGGGCATTGAGGTCGTATTTTTTAATCAGTCGATTGAGGTGAATATAGCTAAAGCTAAGAGCGGGAGAAGATCCCCAATGTCCGAGCAATCTTTTTTTGATTTGTTCTGGTTTTAAGGGTTCTTTGAGTAGAGGATTATCGCGCAGATAAATCATCCCCACGGCGAGATAGTTACAGGCTCGCCAGTAGGCGTGAATTTTGCGGAGTTCTTCGGAAGTTAGAACTGATTCTGATGCTGGAGTTTTGTTAATTGGTGTTGTAACCATAATATTTTTTGGAAGTGAAGAGTTGCAAAAATCAAAATGGAGCAGCAGTAAAAAATTCTAACTGCGTATTTTTAAAGCATTTAATGGTGAATTTGAGTACATTTTGAACTAGTTAGGCACTAATTGTTTTGAGGTTCATTATTTGCTGTTAATTTGTACTCAAGCGAGCTAAAAAATGCTACAGAGATTATAAGTCTCAAAGATTAACAACTTATTAAAACAAAGAAAAGCTCAATGTAAAGCAAAAATTGCTACGGTTTACTAAAAATTTGAGTACAACTAGATAGTAAAGAGTATTTGGGTCGGCAATCGATCGTATTTAACAGCTTAAGAGTAATAATTTTTTAAGATTCTGGAGTTCGACCGTATAAGTTTTTCGATTTTTTTACGCTCGATCGACTAATAGTTATGGCTATTGGAAAATGTCTATAGCAAACATTTATTATAACGCATACTATAAATATAATTGCCGAGAATACTTATTAGAATGTACTCAAAAATTTATCAGTTTTAAGCTCTTTAAAAATAAGCTTGGCTATCTATGATGTCCTGGCTTGGAGAAGACAATTACCAGATTAGTTGCCAGTTAGATTTTTAACCTCATAACTCTAAGACTATTCTTGAAATTGGACAACCATTAAACTTTAGCTACTCGTACATCGGGACGAAACTCACTTGACATCTCTTCTAAATGAATGACTTCATCGACAGTAGAAGCAGAGTTATTTAAAACGTGAATATATTTGAGCTTACGTTCGACATCTTTGAGTTTTTGTTTTAAATCCTCGGTATTTTCTGGCATATCGGTATATTCTAATTCGCTGATTAACTGTCCTTTAAGAATTTTGTAATAAGATTGTAAATCTCTAAAGTAGCAGTGTAAGGAACTTACAACCGAGGTTATAGAAGATTTATCCTTGGTCGAGAAAATTGGTTTTTGACAATCCATATTATTGAAACCTGAAGATAGTGAATAACTTACTAAAAATAAACTATCATCTATCAATAAGTTATATGTTGCATCGGTAACATTTATAGCAAATTTTTAGTTTTATCGAGCGATTAAATCTTAGCTTCATTGAGTACAATACTCTATTATCTTTATTACGAAGCTTTTGGTTTTATAAATTAATAAAGTAAAAATTAATAAAGTAATTTTATGTATAATATAAAAAGTTTAAATATCTTGCCTAATATTGGAAATATTTAATTTTCTAATGGCATAATTCGTAGCGGTTCGAGTTGAATTGTCCAGGGTAAGGTACGCTCTTTTAACTCTAGCCATTTGCCCTTAAAAACTTCTGCCTGTAGATGATAATCTTCAGGATTATTAGCGGGACGGTGCAACTTGAGATATAAAGTCATACGGTGTTGAGTTTCGCTGATAGTTGCCAACCAACAAGAAAATGTATTTGCCCCGTCGTCGGTTGCGGGAAAGTTTAACTGATGGGCGCGAATACCAACATAGTCTAAAGTTGGTGGTATTGATTCGATTACTTCTAAATTGCATTCCCAGTCGATCGCTTTAATTCGATGTTCGCCAATTGCCACAGCACGAGAAAAGTTTTTACAGCCAGTTACTTGAGCGGTTTTAAAGTTGCAGGGATGCTCGAAAATATTTTGTTTTGTGCCACTGGCGATCGCTCGTCCACGATCTACTACCATCAAATTTGGGCATACTCGATAGGCTTCTTCTAGATTATGGGTAATGAATAAAGTTACGCCCCGATAGTGTATTAGATTGTTTCTGAGCAGTTTTTCCTGTTTATCCCGTAAATAAGTATCCAATGCGGAAAAAGGCTCATCCAAAAGCAGGATACCTGGTTCGCTTGCCTTTGCCCTAGCTAATGCCACCCGTTGTTGCTGTCCGCCAGAAAGTTCTTCTGGATAGCGATCGCCAATACCCGATAAGTCTACGGCAATTAACTGCTTTTCTATCTCTTGTTTTATTTCTCGATAAGTTCTTCCTGAAGGCATCCCAAAGGCAATATTTTTAGCAACAGTTAAATGAGGAAATAGGGCATAATTTTGAAACAAAATACCACAGGCGCGATCGCGTGGCGGTAAATTAATTCCTTTAGCCGAATCAAATAGTACCCTACCGTTTAACACGATACGTCCTTTATCGGGAGTTTCTAAGCCAGCAATACAGCGCAAAATCAGGCTTTTACCCGCTCCAGAAGCCCCTAGTATTCCTAACGGCGTTTGGTCGGTTTGCAAGGCAATATATAAGGAAAATTCAGGTAGCTGTTTGTGTATATCGACAATTAACTCAATTTTGTCTTGGGGTACGGGGTAATCTAGGATTTTTTTTCGTTTTATAGATGCGATCGACATAATTGTAGGGGCAATTCGTGAATTGCCCTTACTACGGGGTTTGGTTTTGTATACTCCATTTTTTTTGGTGCCGTAATTAACTGCCGTTATTACTCCTAGAGAAATTGCCAGCATAATAACTACCAGCAATAATGCCCGCTCCATCGCTCCACCTTCCGATGCTAAGAAGATAGCGATAGGAATAGTTTCGGTTTTGCCAGGAATCGAACCAGCCAACATTAAAGTCGCGCCAAATTCACCCAAAGCCCGTGCAAATGCCAGTAAAGTACCAGCAATTAATCCTGGTTTGGCTAAAGGCAACATAATGCGCCAGAAAACCGTCCCTTCTGTAGCTCCTAGAGTTCTGGCACAGGCAAGTAAGTTACTATCGATCTGCTCGAATGCTCCTAAAGCAGTTTTGTACATCAAAGGAAAAGCTACCACTGTCGAAGCGATAACGGTAGCGTACCAAGAGAAAATAACCGTAACGCCAAAGTAATCTAGTATTTGCCCGATAAAGCCATTTCTACCCAATAGCAGCAATAACAGAAAACCTACTACCGTTGGGGGAAGTACCAAAGGAGCAGTAAGCAAACCTTCTATTATTCCCTTAGCTTTACCTCGATAGTCCAGCATCCATCGCGCCGCCATAATGCCTAGAAAAAAGGTAATTATCGTGGCAGTAGTGGCGGTTTTGAGGGAAATCCAGATGGGGGTTAGGTCAGTCATTTTAGTTAGGGACGATACTCATACGAGAAGGCTTACGCCAACGCGAACCGCCCGTACGCTATTTAGGCAAATTCATATTTTCCTGGCAACGATATGAAAGATGTGCCAGTATCTATCTTCACCCAGAGGAGTTGTACCTGGATGTTCTTCTTCTTCTAGTAATTCGATCGCGTATGGTTTGAGTAAAGTTGTTACTTGTTGCAGTGTAAAAGTATTAATTAATTTATTATTCCGCCAAGAATCTCGTTCTCCGAATAAATGTCCGCAGAATCTGCCGCCTGTAATTAAGGAATTATAGATTTGATTCCATAAGGTAGGAAAAACCTCTGGAGAACAAAAGGGTAGGGAAAAACTGGCATTAATTAAATCTACCGATTTTGGCAGCTGTAATTCTTCAAAGCTAATTGTTTGAGTGGTTAATTGAAGAGAATTGATATTAGGACGAGTCTGTAAACGGGCAATTGCTTCTGGTTCTTTATCGATCGCCAGTACCTGCCAATTTTGTCGTAATATTTCTACTGTATCTCTACCATCCCCACAACCAAGATCGAGCGCAATTCCTGGTTTTTGAAATGCGTCTAATGCAGTCAGAATCGTTTTTCTCGGCGGACGATTGGCAACGGCATTGTAGTAGGCTTTCCAATCTCGTTTTATGGTTAGTTGTTCGTTGTTCATTGCTCATTGTTTATTGTTACAAATCCATTCTCCTTAAATACTTCTTTTGCTTCGGGAGTAGTGAGAAACTCGATTAAATCTTTTGCTTCTTCGGGATGTTGGCTATCTTTAATAACGGCAATGGGATAAACAACGGGGGAATGGCTGTTTTCTGGTGCAGTAGCTACTATTCGGACATTATCGGCAGCTCGAACATCGGTACGATAGACAATTCCTGCATCCACATTACCCGTAGTGACATAGCTAACTACCTGATGAACATCTTTACCATAAACCGCTTTAGCCTCAACCTTATCGGCAATTTTAAAAGAAGTCAGCACTTCCTGGGCGTATTCACCCGCAGGAACGCTTTCTGGTTCGCCAAGGGCGATCGCCTGAATATTTTCATCGGTTAAATCGTTAAAATTATCGACTTTGAGATTAGCTTTCGATACATTTTTTGGAGTGACTAAAACTATCTGATTTTTTAATAAATTCCTACGAGTTTCTATTAGCAATAAATCTTCTTTTGCTAAAGCATCCATCTGTTTACTAGCGGCAGAAATAAAAACGTCTACAGGTGCTCCTTGCTCTATTTGTCGCTGTAACGAACCAGAAGAGCCAAAATTGTAAGTAATATCTGTTTTAGGATGTAGTTGCTGATATAAAGGTTCGATTTTTTCCATTACATCTTTAAGGCTAGAAGCTGCCGATATGGTTAGTTGGTTTGTAGCCTCAGCTTGACTTGGTCTTTCTAGTTTGATATTGCTTAGATTATTGCATCCTATTGTTAGAAAGCAAACGAGCGTACTAATACTAAAATTTTTTAACTTGTCTTTAGTTTTCATTATTTTTTTTATCTAAATACATTTTAAAGCAAGATCTATATATAATGTTTCTTAGTTTATTTTTTTAACTAAAAAATGAGGTTTTTCATGAAATTAAGTACTCGTAATACTTTAAAAGGTACGATAAAAAAGCTAGAGTTGGGAGCAGTAAATGCCGAAATAACTTTAGAATTATCTCCAGGTATAGAAATAGTTTCTATAATTACTAAATCTTCAGCAGAAAGACTCAATTTAGCAGAAAGCATAGAAGCTTACGCTTTGATTAAAGCTTCCGACGTGGCTATTGCTGTAGATTAAACTTATTAGTCATTAGTTGCTAGAATAAAAAATTAATAACCGACGACTAATGACTAACAATCGATATTTGCTAAGTTGTAACTCTAACTCTAATAGAACTGGCAATACTTTTATCGATCGCAATTCGAGTTTGTCCAACTCTAATTACAAAAGAAGGAAATCTTTGTTCTAGAGTAATCTGCATTCCTGTATGAACTCCCATTGCCAGCAGTTTTTTAACGATGCGATCGTCTTTATTGCTAATAGCAGTGATTACTCCTTGGGTTTTAGTTCCCATATAATCTAAGGGTGAATAATGAACGGAAAAACCTTGAGTTAGCATTTTAAAAAATCTCCATAATAGTTAATAATTGATTGAGAGCGTAGCCCAAAGAAAAAGCAAAACCAACAACAAAAGCAGCGATCGCGATGGTAGTTTTAACGCCGCGTTCTTTAAACATAAATTGCAGTTGTGCCACACAGGGAATAAATAGCGTCAGGGTTACTGCGGCTACTACTAATTGTTGTCCGACTAAAATTCCCGAAGTGTGCAAGTCAAACATTCCTGCCGCCCCATAGTCGCGACGGAAAAAGCCATAAAGAAAAGTAGGTGCAGCTTCTTTAGGCAATCCCAACCACAGCATTACTGGTTCTAAACCTCCGACGATGACATCGAATAATCCTGTAAGTTTGCCCGCCCAAATTAATACCGAAGCCATAATAAACAGAGGTAAAATTTCGGCAAAGTACCATTTTAGACGGACATAGGTTTTGGTAAGAATGGCTGAGAAACGGGGCAATCTTAAAGGAGGAATTTCCATATAAAAACAGGCAGCCTCTCCTGGTACGATTTTTCCTGCCAACAAACCAATAAATAAAAAAATTGTCACCATCACACTTGCCCAAACCAACAAAGCCGTAGGTTCTTGGGAAAGCAAGCCTAAAATTACCCCCAGTTGCGCCGAACAGGGAATAGTCAAAGCCAAAAGTAAGGTAGCAATGATTCTTTCGCGTTTGCTTTCTAAAGTGCGAGTAACCAAAGTTGCCATTGTACCGCAGCCCAAGCCCAAAATTAAAGGAATAATCGATCGCCCCGAAAGTCCGATAAATTTAAACAGGCGATCGACTAGTAAAGATAGACGAGGTAGATAGCCGCTATCTTCTAATAGGGAGAACATCAAAAAGAAAGTGGTAACTACTGGTAAAACAATTGCCACGGCGTAACGAACGCCTAGAGTAATGATGCCATAGTCGTTAGCAAGTAAGTCTCGAACCACTTGCCAGGGAATAATAGCCGCGACAGCATTATTGACGAAGGGATTAATTTGAGATTCAAACCAACCTTCAATGCCATCGACGAGAGTACCGCCGCCAAATACCCCAACAAACTGATAGATCCCGAAGTAAAGGACTAAAAGTAAAATTGGAATACCAGTAAGGGGATGAACGGTTAGGTAGTGCAACCACTCATGCTGAAAAGTTTTTTGTCGCTGCGGTTGAATCGTTGCCTCTGCTTCGATTGCCTTTGCTAGTTGATGGCGAGATTCGGCGATCGCATAAGATAGGGATTCGGGCAAACTTGCCTGTGTCTCGATAACGATCCGTTCGATCTCTGGAAAATATGGTTCTGCCTGTAACTGAGATCTCAAGGAAGGATCTTGCTGTAGCAATAACAAAGCCATGCTGCGCCGCGAAATGGTATCTTGCCAGCGATCTTCGAGTAAAGCCTCGATACGTCTAACTGCGGCTTCAATAGGTGGTGCATAAAGAAGTTGACTGGACATAATCGGCTAACTTAGCGGTTAATTTTTTGAATCCTGTTTTTTTGGCTGCTGACATAACGACAACGGGAATACCCAATTTGTATGCTAAACGCTCTTCGTCTACCCAAATACCTAATTTCTGTGCCTCGTCGATCATGTTGACTATTAGCAAAACGGGTAATTGAGTTTCGATTAATTGCAGGGTAAGGTTGAGCATTCTTCCTAAATGCTTGGCATCGACAACGTGAATTACTAAATCTACTATTTCGTTAGTAATTAAATTTCTAGCGACGTTTTCTTCTTCGGTAATGGGAACTAGAGAATACATCCCTGGAGTATCTAGAAAAGTTACTGTCTCTCCAGCTATAGTTGTGTTACCTTTGGCTACTTCTACTGTGGTTCCTGGATAGTTGGAAACCGTAACGTAGGTACCCGTCAGCAGATTGAACAACAAACTTTTACCTACATTAGGCGAACCGACTAAAGCAACATTAATTTTCGAGTCGAGTGAAAAACTCTTTTTTGCCGCTCTAAAGTTAAATAATTTCCAACCTCGATTCTTTCGTTTTGGATGACAGCTTTGATGACAATCGTGACAATCCATTTTTTTATACCTAACTATTAGTTTTAACTTAATAAAAAATATGCTAAAAAAACGTATTTTTGTATACAAATTATTATTATTTAATTTTTTAAAACTATTAATTTTCACAAACCAAAAAAACAAAAGCTATTAGTAATACAGCAATCATTTATAGATAGGAAATTTTATACAACCGAAGGTCAGAACTCCCAGACTTATTAACGCTTTTATCGTCGGTGGAATTAAAATAAAAATACAAGTACAAGCAATTATTGCCGATAGAAACGCAACTAGTTGATGGATTTCATCGCCTCCATGAATAATTAATAAGATCGTGCCAATACATATTGATAACATTAGTAAACTAACTATTAACATTTTTATTTCTCCTTAAAATAATCGATCTTCGTAATGGGCGAGCCAATGAAGCTCTAGCCAAAAGCGAAAATCTTGTTGTCTGAGTGTAGAGCGCGGATCTCTAAGCAAACGATTGGCATTGATAAACACAACTTCTACCAATCCCATGTTTTCTGCGGCATCCTTAAAAATATCTTGCTGTTCAAACAAGCGATCGCCTACTCGATTGGGATAGTAAATACATAAATAATATAAATATTTATTGGTGCGATCGGTTTTAAAATCTAAAATTTTTACCAAACAATGGCGCAGCAAACTACTCGATTTCGGATAATAATTATCAATAATATTAATATATTCTCTGGCTAAGCGTTCGCGACTAATCATTTGAGTTAGTTAGTAATTAATAGTTAGAAGTTATCTATAAATCCAAACATACAAAGCAAAAAATTAAATAATGCTTTTTAATTACTTACATCTCAATCTATGTTGAGACACATTATTTTGAGACAGGGTTTAGCTAGCTGCTGGCATTTATGTTTGTAAATTTTCGCTTTTGCCTGACAACTATCTACTTCAAGATCTTTAGGTTTGGTTGCTGCCCCTGGAAGTGGACAAAAATCATCTATTTGAGGACAAAACTGGGGTGGATATTCAGTAACTTTTACCGTTCTACGATTTTTAAGATTCAAGTCTATATCGTTAGCAAAAACATACTCGCTGTAATCGGCAATGTTATCCAAACCAATAAGATTGAGCCAAATTTCAGCTGCTAGCCACACCCCAGTTTTATAACAAACTCGTCTCCACTCGGAAGATTTTTTAGTCATCGATCTGTTTTTTATTCGTTCTTTGTTGTTAATCATTTTTCTTCGATCCTTGATGAATTTGGAGATGATTTTCAAACCCGCCCGAACGATCGATGACAATTTACTTAGACTAAATATGCTTCTTGATGAGTTTTAATGGTGCAATCGGATTTAGGATATGCCACGCACAGTAGTACATACCCTTTATCAATTTGCTCGTCATCTAAAAAGCTTTGATCCTCTTGGTCTATTTCCCCTTCGACGATTCTGCCGACGCAACTAGAACAAGCTCCCGCACGACAAGAAGATGGTAGATCTAAGTCTTGTTCTTCTGCCGCATCTAAAATGTACTCATCTTCGGGAACATCGATCGTTAAATCAATTTCGGGGGGTTTTTTCTTTTTGCCTTTGATCAGACGAACTTTGTAAGTAGTACCCATGATTTTTAGTTAGTAATTAGTGGTTAGTAGTTAGTGGGTAGGGTGGGCAAATAGAGTAATTTAACTCAAACAACTTAGCTAAAAAATAAACTTGCCCACCTTACAGTTAGTAATGAGTAGTTGTTAGATTGCCGATTACTATTAGCTACAGGGAACGGCTTCGGGGGTGGCATCTCCTACAGAGAAAGACTTGCCACAGCCACAGCCACCAGTTGCGTTGGGATTTTCAAAAGTAAAGCCAGCTTGGGTTAGGCTTTCGACAAAATCAATTACGATGCCGTTTAGGTATGGTTCGCTTTGGCGGTCGAGGTATATTTTTACCCTATCTTGTTCGTAAACTAGATCGTCGGCTTCGGGGCGATCGACGATATCCAGAGCGTATTCAAAGCCGCTACATCCGCCATCAACTGCTGCAACTCGAACTCCTTTTTCGGCACTGGTTTCATCGGCGCGGATAAAAGTACGCAAACGGAAAGCTGCTTTTTCGGTTAAATAAACGGTCATGATGGTTCTCCTTGTGTTAGGTGTTTAAAGGAATAAATAAGGAAATGGGGTAATGGGGGTTTAGGGGGTAGGTCAATTGGTGACTGATAACGTCGCGCTTACTTCTGCGCTCCCCTGATAACTGATAACTGTTGACTGTTTACTGTTACCGCATACGGGACATTCGGGATCTTTATAGAGGCGAAGTTTGTGAAACTCGACATTGGCAAGATCCATATTGAGTAACTGACCCATGAGAGGTTTACCCAATCCCGTAATCAGCTTGATAGCTTCTAAGGCAGTCAAACAGGCAAGGGTGCCAGAAACTGCACCAAGTACGCCAAATGCCCTCCGATCCCAGTCGGGTTTTTCGGGGAAGATGCAAGAAAGACAGGGGGTTTTACCAGGAACGATCGCAGTAACGTAAGCTTCCATGCTGTTCATGGCAGCTTCAATCATCGGCTTGTTCCAGCGTACGCAGGCGGCGTTGAGTAAATCTCGTTCGGGAAAATTGTGAGCGCAGCTGAGGGCGATGTCGGAACGTTGGAGGAGAGCATCGACATTTTCGGGGGTAACATATTCGGCGATCGCCTCAACTTCCACATCGGGGTTTATTTGGCTAAGAGTTTCTTTAGCCTTAATAACTCTAGGTTTGCCTACCCAATCATCGCTCATCAAAATCTGACGATTCATATCGTCGAGACGCAACTCACCACCTCGAACTAGAATTAACTTGCCAATGCCTGCAACCGCGAGATAGAGAGCCACTGTTCCCCCCAAACCACCGACTCCAGAAACTAGAGCAGTAGTATTTTTAAGGGCTTCCTGTCCCTCTTCTCCCAAACCTGAAAGCTGGATTTGTCGGCTGTAGCGTTCTAGTTCTTTTGCTGTGAGCATAGTCATCCTCTGTTTTTTGTCATAAATGGCAATTGATGACAATTATTTTGCCTCTGCTTTCTTACTTAGGTCGTCTAATGAAACAAAGTTTTTCGGTTTGGTTTGAAATACTTTAAATAACTTGGTTTCTAAAGGACTGGAAGTTAAGAAAACCTCATAGGCTTCTTCTAAAGCGAGACGGTACTTTTCTAGTTTTTCGGCTTCGCTAACGTCGGGGAAAGCTTTATCGACCTCGCTAATTAATAGGGAAAACTGTTTTAAAATATGGAGGCGATTGATATTAACAAAATCGCGATCGTATTCGATGTCGAAAAATTGTAAATAATCTTCCGCATCGGTTAGCGTTTTGAATTGAGCTAAAGTTTTTGGCGTAGTGTCAGTTACGGTCATGATAGTTGTTGCTCCCAAATTTTTAATTGTTGTTTGAGTTTGGCTAAACGACTGTAAATATCGTAGGTTTGAGTTGCTGCTGCGATTAGCTTTTCGTAATCTGTAGGCAAACCTTCAGCGAGATCGTGCAAGTCCATCTTCATTTGTCCTGCTCTGCTGTTAAGTTTTTTAATAATTTTCTTCAACTCGGCAACAGCTTCGGGGGTTGGGGGGTTGATTGTAGTAGTCATATATTTATTAGTTGTAAGTGTTGGAGGCAGGAGGGAAAAAGTGATTATCCGTCCGCAGCATCGGGAAACTTCTCGATAGTTTTAATACCAGACTCGACCAATCTTTCTCCTTGTGCTGCCAATTTCTTAAGTGAAGGATAGCCAAAGCGTTGAGCATCCCGTAAAGTGCGCGATAGCACCATCAAGCGACCAGTCCAGACGATCGCCCAGCCAAAGCCTTCGTGAGAAAGATCGATAACGACTTGGCAGAGTTTGCCCGTTTCTTTTTCGATACAAGCCGCGATCGCCCGATAGAAACAGAGAATTCTCAATTGAGTTGCGGGATCGACATCACCTTCTACAGAAATCTGGCTTTTCTTTTCTTTGCTAACCACATATTTAGCCAGCACCAATTCATCTTTCCAACTACGATAAACGCCATAATGATCTTGAGCGCGTACCTGTTGTACTAATGCTTGAAGAAAGGCACTCTCTTCAACAATACTGATATTAGTTTCAGGACTGGTAGTGGTAGTGGTAGTTGTAGTTGTAGCCATAATTATTAATTTTTAGATGTAGGTTTTGCTGCGTAATCTTGAGTTTTTTGTATTTTGTTCTTCGTTCTTTGTCAAAAATAAAATTACCTCCTGCCCCCTGCCTTCTAATCACTATTCCTCTTCATCATCGAAATCGAAACTTTTTGTCTTTTGTCCTAAAGCTTTACGCAACCAAGCGGGAGGATTGCCTAAAGTTTTGACCAAACTATTAAGAACATCGGCAATTTCATCGTTTTGATTTTCTGCTTTAAGAGGCGTAATTTTGTTCTGTAACAAACGGGATGCGGCACTGCCTCCGATCGCCGAAACGTAGACGATCGTACAGTCGGCAACTGCCTTAATTTTTGGGATTAACTTATCTTCGTTGCCATCTTCTTTGAGGTTTCCCCCAAATTCGACTGTGTTGAGAAATTTATATCCTTCAGCAGAAACATCATAAACATCAACTTTTTTTGCCCAACCAAAGTGAGCATTTATATGAATGTTATCTTGGGTAGCAAAGGCGACTTTCATCTTTTTTGTTATTGGTTAATGGTTAGTAGTTAGTAACTGGTTTTTATTAGTCATAAATCATTAATCGGTGTACGTTATAGACAAAGAAAGAATAAAAAAATTAAAAATTAAAGTAACAAATAGCTTTGGCTAAAGCATGATGAATATAGTTATCAGCTATGTCGGCTAACTCTTTTAGAGTTGTAAAACAGAAACTTTTGCGATCTAAAGATAGGGAATATAAAACCATAACTCCGCCACAAAAAATAACTGCTGAATCAAATTCTTCACTGTTCAAATGTACAAAAGTTTTTGTAGAATGCCCTGTAGTCTTCTCGACAACTGCTCCGATCGCTTGGTAAAAAGCAGTAATTAATAGCTCATCGAGAGGATCGAGATTGTTTTTTTCTGAGTCAACTGGTTGAGATACAGAACAAATAACTAATTGTTCGATTAGCTGTAGATCTGTCCAATCTTGATATTTGTTAGCAGTATCTGTTAAACGAATTTTTTTAGTTAATTCTTGGAGAAAATCAAATTGAAGCTGATTCAATCGCGATGTGGCTTCTCTGGTTAAAAGTTGACTCATTTTTCTACTCTCTGGCTAATGACAAATGACCGACAATTATACGGGGGATTCGCGAATCGCCTCTACTAATGACCAATTTCAATAAAAATATTGCCGAGGTCAAATAGAAACTGCATGGTACCTCGATAACCGACCAGACAACGAGAACCATTACCCAGGCGATCGTAAATGGGATAACCCATACGATATAGGGGAATATGGAGTTTATCGGCAAGTGTTTTTCCTTGGGAATTAGTAATAATTAAATCCGAACCAGAGGCTAAGTCTTCTAGGTCTTCTAAGTCTCCAATAGTTACGCTGTCAAAAGGTAGATCTTTAAGTATTGGCGACTTAGTTGTAGTTACGGCAGCGTTTATTTCTGCTCCCATTTCTGTTAGCAACCAACTAGTTTGATAGAGCAAATCTGGTTCTAATGCCAGTGAAACTTTTTTACCACCTAGATAAAAGTGAGTGTCTAAAATAGCATCTTGTAATTGGCGACGCTGACGTTCGTATTTTGCTGGAATTTGAGGATTGAATTTCCAATCGGGATCGCTTTTGTAGTTGTTAATCTGTGCTAACAGCCACAAAAACTTATCTACTGCTGCCAATCCTGCCAGACGGGGTGTAACTTCAAAGTTAGTACCAAATTTTTGTTGTAAAATTTCGGCAGCAGGACGCATACTTTCCCCAATAGCAATGGTAAAAAGCGATCGCTCTAACTGTTGCAACTGCGCTTTGTCAGTACCTCCAGGGGTTTTGCTGTTGTAGTCATCATCTAGGTGTCCGTCCACTGATTCAGATAAATCGGGGATAACCAAAGGTGTCAAACCGAATGCCCCGACGATTTCTTTGATTTCTGCCACATCTCCAGGGGCGAGTAGAGAACCAGAAGCGACGGGACTGGGAATAATTACCGAGGTAATGGATACAGCCGATCTCGACAAGGTCGCAGAGATAGCCGACATTCTGCAAATTGGTGCCAGAAATATGCAGAACTTCTCGCTACTTAAAAAGGTAGGAGCGCAAGATAAACC
>NZ_JRFE01000060.1 GCF_000756305.1 Myxosarcina sp. GI1 | reverse complement strand
AAAATCGTTACCTGCCGTAGGGGCAATTCGCGAATCTCCCCTACAGGGGTACCGTAGTCTTCAGCCACAATAGACTGTACCGCCGCCGCAAACCCATCTTGCAATGCACCCTTATAGTCGGGCGTGGAAACAAAGATAATGGGTAAATAATTTAATTCGGGATGTCGCTGACGAATAGTTTTGAGGATGCCGTCCATATCATCCCCCCGCGTTTCGGTTAATCCTGTCGTTAGCAAACCTAGTAGATCGGGTTGGGCTTTTTCTACTAGGGTTAATATTGCCTGTTCGATATTTTCCTCACCACCCAAAATCGTCGAAACCTCGGTCATTGCTGTAGTTGCTAGAGGGATCGCCTCGCGGAAATGCCGTACCAACAATACCTTGGCAAACGCCGTACAGCCTTGAGAACCGTGAAACAAAGGTACGATTCCTTTCAATCCCAAGAAAGCCAAGGCTGCACCTAAAGGTGGACTCTGTTTGAGAGGATTGACAGCGACGGATTTTTTGTTGCGGGTGATGGTAGTCATTTTATTTACCATTTAACATTTATCATTTATCAGTGCAGAATGTTCATTGTTCGATGACCAAGGTGCTGGCTGTCTGACCTGTTGCCAGATAGGACTGTGGAGGGCGCGATCGAATTCTTTTGCCATTTCAATCAGTCCGACGTATCCCGCATAGGGAGTATGACGTTCTTGGTTGATATCGAGGAAGGGAATACGGGCTTTGAGAGCGGTGTATTGGTTGCGTCCCCCCGCTACAAGCATATCGGCTTTAGTTTTGGCAATTACTTTTAATAGCTCTTTAGCGTTACCTTTAGCCAGTTCGATGCCGTCTTTACCCAATAATTGTCTGATTTTGGCTTTATCTTCTTCAGTACTCTTCTTAGTACTAGTGGCGGCTACGTGCATTCCTAAATCTTGTGCGGCGGAAATTACCGACCAGCTTTTAACTCCCCCGGTATATAACACCATCCGCTTACCTTCAAGTCTGGTACGATAGGGCGCGAGGGCGACATCCAGTTTGGCAGTTTCTTCGGCAATTACTACTTCTACCCGTTGTTTTAGGGCATCATCCCCAATTTTGGCGGCAATATTTCGCAAGCAACGGTTCATATCGGCAATGCCGTAGAAAGATTCTTCAATATAGGGAATACCATAACGTTCCTCCATTTTACGCCCCATATTAATCAGGGCTTTGGAGCAAATCATGACGTTGAGCTTGGCACGATGGGCGTAGCGAATCTCTTCAAAGGTTGCATCTCCAGTTATTTTGGAGAGTACGCGAATGCCTACTTTTTCAAAAAGCGGCAATACGCCCCAAAGTTCCCCAGCAATGTTGTATTCCCCGATTAGATTGATGTCGTAAGGAGTAGTGTATTCGGGTTCGGCAGTACCGACCACGTAATCTAATAAAGATTCTCCAGCCAATCTATTCCCTAAGTTTTTACTGCCGACAAAACCAGGAGAATTAACGGGAATGATGGGAGTATTAAACTTATTGGTCGCTACTTCGCACACTGCATCTAGATCGTCGCCAATTAGAGCAGTTACGCAGGTAGAGTAAACAAAGACCGCAGGAGGCTGATAGCGTTTAATCACTTGAGCGATCGCCTTATACAGCTTTTTCTCGCCGCCAAAAATAATGTCATTTTCGCTGATATCTGTCGTAAAACCCATTTTATAGGTAGTGGCACCCGAAGATAAACTACCGCGACTGCCCCAAGAATTACCCGCACAGGCGATCGGTCCGTGAACCAGATGAGCCGCATCGGTAATGGGAACGAGAGCGATCGAAGCTCCATCAAAGGCACAACCTCCCTGAGCCGCTCCTGGTTGGGCTTGCTGTTTGCAGGCTTTGTTTTTACCTGGTTCTTTTTTATGATTGTGTTCGCAACCTGGTTCGTTCAAAAGGTCGGCGATTTTGCCTTTGGTGAGTTTCATAGTTCCTTCTTGGTTAGTGATAGGTAGGGTGGGCAAATTTCTCTAGCTACCGATCGCAGATTTTCAGTAAGTTATCTTTGCCCACCTTACGATTAGTGGGCGATCGCCTAACAATTAACAGATATATTTGGTAATATCTTCGCCACAGTCACCTTCTAAATAAGTAAGGGCGCGGAGGCGCAGACTGACAACTTCGTTATAGAGAGGATTGAGTTTGCACAGAGCGGGAATGTGAAAGGTTTTGCTAAAGAGCTTTACATCGCGCTCAAAGGGACAGGTACAGGGAATTAAATTACAAAGAAAATGCGCGAATTTGTCGTTAGTAACTTCGATGCTGTTTACCCAGCGACGGAGGGGATAAAAAGGATCGAGAGGGAATTTTTTAAAAGGGTTTGCTGAGTAAAATTGGTTTCGAGTTCGAGTAATCATAATTGCCTCAAGGTTTTGAAACCAGTTCTAATTCTTTCCCCAGGCAACCCACGACGTTATTAGTTTCTAAAAAATGAACCGAATATATATAGGCGGTTTGGAGATAGGTACCGATAGAAATTATGTAACCTTCATCTCCTTTATTAGCTAAGGTTTCGCCTACTTGTCTGCCTGGAAAAGTACCGTCGTTACGAATCTTTTTACGGACTCTAACTTTGGCTTCGAGTGGAAAATCTGGTTCGCGATCGAGTTCTACTTCGCCTAGTTTCATAATCAATTTCCTTATGTTGATAGAAAGTAAAAGGCAGTAGGGAATAAGTAATATATTTTACTTAGTTTGGCGATCGCAGGAAAAATTTCCTTCTGCCCTCTGCCTTCTGCCTCCTACCTCCAAACTATTATTAACGAATCAGATCGAAAGAAATATCAGTTTTAGCGGGAATAATCGTCTGGCGATCGAGTTCGTCGAGGATGGTGTTAACGATCCAGTTATGGAGGTTGAGCGTGCCTCTGTAACCCATAGTTTCATAACGGTGCATGTGGTGGCGATCGAAGATCGGATAGCCAATGCGGACTAGAGGAGTATGGGTGTCGCGCCAGAGGTACTTACCGTAAGAGTTGCCAATCAAGAGATCTACGGGTTCGGTGAAGATAAGACTACGTAAGTGCCAGAGGTCTTTTTTGCCCCAGATAGTAGCACCTTTACCGTAGGGACTGGCATCGAGAACGGCTTGTAGTTCTTCCTCAAATTCTGGATTGCTGTTGGTAACGACGATATGAACTGGTTCTGCGCCTAATTCTAGTAAAAAGTTAACCAAACCAAATACATGATCGGGATCGCCGTAGAGAGCGATGCGTTTGCCGTGAATCCAAGCTTGAGAATCGTTGATCGCATCGACTGCACGTCCTCTTTCCTCTATCAATTCTTGGGGTACGGGTTTGCCAGTTAGTTCGGATAATTTAGTTAGAAACTCGTCAGTACCGCGAATACCGAAGGGACGGACATTATAGGTAGACTGTCCCCATTCTTTTTCGATGTAGTCTTGAGTTTTGGGAGTAGTGTATTTTTGGAAGAAAAATGTACCTTCAGAATTGATCGAGTCACCAGCTTCTTCGAGAGTGGTCAGACCGTTGTACATTTTGAATTCCCCAGTATTGGGAGAATCAAAAGCATCGGCATTGTCAGAAAGCACGGTGTAGTCGATACCAAATAACTTGAGAATCCGTTTTAGTTCGCGAATATTGCCAATATAGGGATCGAACCCTAAGTTAAAGTTATACTTACCGTTGGTAGTTTCGGTTTTCTTGCCTTCAGTCAAGCATTCTAAAATACCCTTGAGCATATTGTCGTAACCAGTAATGTGAGAGCCGACAAAGCTAGGAGTGTGGGCGTAGGGTACGGGAAAGTCTTGAGGAATCGAACCCTCGTTTTTCGAGGTTTGAATAAATGAACCCAAATCATCACCGATTACCTCTGCCATACAGGTGGTGCAAAGGGCAATCATTTTGGGCTTGTACAGTTGATAGGAGTTTGCCAGCCCATCTACCATGTTTTTGAGTCCGCCGAATACTGCTGCATCCTCAGTCATCGAGGAAGAGACAGCTTGGAAGGGTTCTTTAAAGTTACGAGTTAGGTGGGTGCGGAAATAAGCAACGCAGCCTTGGGAACCGTGAGAGTAGGGTAAAGTACCTTCAAAACCAGCCGCCACAAACAAAGAACCTAGAGGTTGGCAAGCTTTAGCAGGGTTGACGGTTAGAGCTTCACGGGAAAAGTTTTTCTCGCGATAATCCCAACTTTTCGTCCATTCAGCGATGCGGGATACTTCTTCAGGGCTATGTGCGCCTTCAAACTGGCGTTTGTATTCAAATAAATCTTGATAAGTATCGGTTTGAAATAAATCGAAGTGGTCTTGGATTACACCTGGCTCGGAAGCTGGTTCTGAAGCTACAGGAGCATTAACGTTGTTTTCAGTATTCTCAGTCATGACTATTACTTATCCTTTTATCTGTCATTTGTCATCGTCGCTCGTTGTTCGTTTCGCTTCATAGACTGCTAACGAGCGATTAATATCGATTTGAAGTAGGTAGAGTGGAGCAGCAGCTTAAATTTCCTTCTGCCCTCTGGAGGGGCTGTCTTTTGAGATTTCCTCAAAAGCTTGTACGCCCCGTCCCCCTGCCTTTTATTTATCCCAAGGATTGTTAATTAAATCCCAAGTGGGGTTGTTGATTGCTAAATCCATATCGCGGGCAAATACAGCAAATCCTTCATAACCGTGATAGGGACCTGAATAATCCCAAGAGTGCATTTGACGGAAAGGTAATGCCATTTTCTGGAAGACATATTTTTCCTTAATTCCTGCTGCAATCAAGTCGGGATTTAGTTTTTTGGCAAATTCTTCAAATTCATGACCGCTGACATCATCGTAGATAACCGTGCCGTCTTTAACGTAATCTGCGGTGCGTTTGTAGTCGTCGCCATGACCAAACTCGTAGCCAGTACCGATCACGTTCATGCCTAAGTCTTCAAAAGCTGGAATTACGTGACGGGGACGCAGTCCACCAACCATCATCATTACTTTTTTGCCTTCGAGGCGTGGACCGTATTTAGCTACAACTTCATCCATTTGTGCTTGGTGTTCGGCAATTACCTGCTCGGCTTTTTCTTGGATAGTTTCGTCAAATTGAGCTGCAATCTTACGTAAAGATTTAGCAATTTGAGTAGGACCGAAGAAATTGTATTCTAACCAGGGAATACCATATTTCTCTTCCATATGACGGCAGATATAGTTCATCGACCGATAGCAGTGGATTAGGTTCATTTTAGCTAGTGGAGTCATGACCACCTCGTTAAATGTACCGTCTCCAGAGAATTGAGAAATTACGCGCAAACCAATAGCTTCTAGTAGTCTTCTGCTGGGCCAAGCATCACCACCGATGTTGTAGTCACCGATAATGTTGACATCATAAGGACCTGGTTCATATCCTTCAGGAGTTTTGCGATATTCATCAGCTTTGGGTAATACCCAGTCACGGACTGTATCGTTAGCAATGTGGTGTCCTAAAGACTGAGAAACACCTCTAAAACCTTCACAACGAACGGGAACTACTGGTTTGCCAGTGTCTGTGGCTTTCTTCCGAGCAACCGCTTCAATATCATCCCCAATCAGACCGATAGGACATTCAGATTCAATAGTAGTGCCTTGGCTTAAGGGGAATAGTATTTCTAGTTCGTCGATTAGTTTGGCTAGTTTTTTGTCACCACCAAAAACGATATCTCTTTCTTGGAAATCTGAAGTAAACTGCATCGTACCGAAGGTATCTACGCCAGTGGTTCCAATGTAGTAATTACGACGACCAGACCAGGAATAGTAACCGCAACCTACAGGACCGTGACTGATATGGATCATGTCTTTAACCGGACCCCAGACTACTCCTTTGGCTCCTGCATAAGCACAACCACGAGTGGTCATTACCCCAGGTACGGATTTTTTATTAGATTTTACGCCACAGTCAGAATTATTTTCTTCATATACATCGAGGTGCTTAGAACGTCTTTTAGCTGCCTTTTCAGGATAGGCTTCTAATACCTCTTCGATCAGTTTTTTGTTCTTTTCTACAGTTGACATGATGTTCACCCCTTAGTTCGGTTATTAGGTATCGGGTTTGAGAGGGTATGGCATTGCCATACCCTTTACAGAATTATTTGGCAGCAGCAGCAGCAGCTTTATCAGCTTCGATCGCTTTTTGGTATTCTGCGTCAGAATCCATAAATCCATATTCAACTAATAACTCTTCGAGTTCATCCATGCTGATGGGAGTAGGAATTACTAAGTTGGTATTATGTTCGATTTTGCGAGCTAAAGCACGGTATTCACCAGCTTGAGGGTGATCGGGTTCGTACTCAATAACAGTCATACGACGTAATTCTGCTCTTTGAACCACGTTGTCGCGAGGAATATAGTGAATCATTTGAGTACCGAGTTTTTCAGCTAAAGCTTCGATTAGTTCGATTTCGCGGTCAACTTTACGGCTGTTGCAGATCAAACCGCCCAAACGAACACCGCCAGAGTGAGCATATTTGAGAATACCGCGAGCGATATTGTTGGCGGCGTACATTGCCATCATTTCACCAGAAGTAACAATGTAGATTTCTTGGGCTTTACCTTCACGGATGGGCATAGCAAAACCACCGCAAACAACGTCACCCAATACGTCGTAGGATACTAAATCTAGATCTTCGTAAGCACCTTCTTCTTCGAGGAAGTTGATAGCAGTGATAATACCGCGACCCGCACAGCCTACACCAGGTTCGGGACCGCCAGACTCAACGCAACGCACGTTGTTGTAGCCAGTGAGTAATACTTCTTCTAGTTCGAGGTCTTCGACTGAACCTCTTTCGGCTGCTAAGTGGAGAATAGTAGTCTGAGCTTTAGAGTGAAGCATTAAGCGAGTAGAGTCTGCTTTGGGGTCACAACCTACGATCATGACTCTTTGAGTTTCTGAAAGTGCAGCAATGGTGTTTTGAGAAGTAGTGGACTTACCGATACCGCCTTTTCCGTAGAATGCAATTTGTCTCATGGTTATTTCTCGCTATGTTTAGTGTTTGGTGGAAAGTTGAAATTAAGAAAGTAATTACAGATGATGCAAACCAAGATTTGAGTCTTGTTGTATTGAGTTGGGAGAATTACGTCTCTGCGAATCCTCAATTCTTGAAAGTTACGATCGTCTGTATATCTAAGAGAGAGGTTGAGTTGGGAGAAAATGTGTGCTGAAAATATAGAGTACAAGAAGTGGTTCTAACCGAGAAGGATTGTAAATTGGAGCTAGATAAAGACAGTTAGTAGTTAGTTTGACTGGGATGGAAAATTTCGTTTCCTGCGAACTTTAAGCTTTATCAAATGCCAATCTTAAATCCCGATGAGAACTACGCTGGTGGCGATCGCTCTCCGTAGTTATGGGGGTTGGAAGTGTGCATTTTATCTGGGGAAGTAAGGGTTTAGGAAAGTAGGGGAGTAAGTGAAATAAAAAAAATAACAGTAATTACTTATTACTTAATTACTCACTACTTATTACTTAATTAGACTGATTCGACAGTTAAAGTAGGCAATACTCGGTCTTGCAAAGTGGCTTCAATGGCAAGTTTTAAAGTTTCAGTAGAAGAAGCACAGCCGCTACAAGCACCTTTGAGAATAACTTTGACGACATCTCCTTCAATGTCGAATAGCTCCATATCGCCGCCATCTACAGCTAGAACTGGTCGAATTTCTTCGTCGATTACTCGTTGAATTAAGGTGATTTTTTGGAGATTGGTTAAAGTTTTTGTGGCTGTCGTAGTTGGAGTTGTTGGTGCGGGAATGAGATTAGTGTCCTGCCAAACTTGGGTTGCTACCGCTACACTGGTTTCTTTTTCGGTAGCTATTTCCGTTAGCAGGTCGTCAATATCTGGTAAACAAGAGCTACATCCACCCCCTGCTTTAACGTAGTTGGTTACTTGTTCTGCACTTGTAAGTCCATTCTCGCGAATTATGCGTTTGATTTTTGTATCGGTGACACCAAAACAGCGACATATAAGATTTCCTTCATCTTCTTCGTGGGTGTCGAGAGGAATGCCTTTGTAGTTAAAGATAGCAGCTTCTAAAGCTTCCTGTCCCATTACTGAACAGTGCATCTTTTCTTCGGGTAAGCCGCCTAAAGAGTCGGCAATTTCTCTGTTGGTAAGTTTGAGAGCTTCTTCGACTTTTCTGCCTTTGAGTAATTCGGTTAGAGCCGAAGACGAGGCGATCGCGCTGGCGCAGCCAAAGGTTTGAAATCTAGCATCTTCAATAATTTGAGTCGCTTCGTCGATTTTAAGGTGTAGCTTAAGAGCATCTCCACAGGCAATGCTGCCTACTTCTCCAGTGACGATTTTTTCTCCTTCCTGTTTCTCCGTAATCTTGCCTTGATTGCGGGGGTTATGGAAGTGTTCCATTACTTTGTCTGTATAGTCCCACATTTTCAGTTACCAGTTATCAGTTATCAGTTATCAATTTTTCGTAGGGGGCAAAGCAGTGCCTTGCCCGTACAATTTAGCGAACGGCAAGTACGGCTGCTTCTTGTTCTTTGAGCCAGTCGGCATCGTCGCTGTTAAAGGGAGAAAGTTCGCGGAGGCGGTTGATGATGCCTGGCAGAACTTCCAAGACGCGATCGATTTCGGTTTCGGTAGTAAAACGGGAAAGGCTAAAGCGAATCGAACCATGCAGTACGCTATAGGGCAGTCCCAAAGCTCTGAGTACGTGAGAGGGTTCGAGAGAACCAGAGGTACAGGCCGAACCAGAAGAGGCACAGATGCCATACTCGTCTAGAGAAAGTAAGATTGCTTCTCCTTCAATGTATTTAAAGCCAATGTTAGTAGTGTTGGGTAAACGATTAACTGGATCGCCATTGATTACCGTATTGGGAATAGTAGCGAGAATACCTTGTTCGAGTTTATCCCGCAGTATTTTTTCCCGACCGATATCTACAAGATGTTGTTGTGCCAATTCGGCTGCTTGACCCAAGGCAACTATACCCGCTACATTTTCCGTACCGCCTCTACGTCCTCGTTCTTGGTGTCCGCCAATTAACAAAGGACGAAATCTAACACCTTTACGCACATATAAAGCACCAATGCCTTTAGGAGCGTGAATTTTATGACCAGAGATTGTTAGTAGATCGATCGCGCTAGTTTTCATATCGAGGGGAATTTTCCCTACAGCTTGTACCGCATCGACATGAAATAACGCGCCATATTCTTTAACGATGCGTCCGATTTCCTCAACAGGGAAAATTACACCAGTTTCGTTGTTGGCATACATGACAGACACTACTGCCGTGTTGCCAGTTAGAGAGGCTTCTAGCTCATCTAAATCTAGCTGTCCTTGGCTATTTACCGAAAGATAGGTAACGGTGTAGCCATCTCTTTCCAATCGGCGGCAGAGATTTAAAATCGCGGGATGCTCTACTTCGGTAGTAATAATATGTTTTTTATTTGGTTGAGCTTTTAAAGCGGCAAGAATGGCTGCATTATCTCCCTCAGTGCCGCAACTGGTAAAGATAATTTCGGAATCTTCCGATCCTAAAAGCGAAGCTACTTGTTTTCTGGCATTTCTGACGGCGCGACCGACTTGTCCGCCAAAGGTATGCATACTAGAAGGGTTGCCATAATAGATGCTGAGATAGGGTAGCATTGCTGCTAAAACATCTTCATCTATTTTGGTCGTAGCGTTGTTGTCGAGATAAATGCAGTCATTCATTGCTCTTTCTCATTAAATATTCCGTGACTTGGTTTAAACGAGCTTTTAGTTATGTAGCAGCAGGTCTAATTTTTGAGAATAGGTATCAAACCACTGCTGCCAGTATTTTGTTTCTTGTTTGGCTTTCAATCTAGCGATCGCGCGATCGTAGGTTGCAAACCAGTTATCCCAATAATTGGTAGTAGTCCGATCCGTTTGAAACGATTTAATCAAACTAGAGATTGTAGGAGTGCAACCGTTAGAGGTAGGACAGCCTGCCATACATTGAGCTACTCCATAATAGCCAACGCAGTCATTACATAGATTGGGGTCAATTGAGAATTTACCGCTGCTATTTTTGGAAATTGCTTCTGTGGGACAGTGGGGTAAGCATTTTTCGCAAGCGATACATTGGTCAGAGATAGCGTAAGTCATGGTCTTACTCCTGCTTAATTGCGTTCTGGATTGATGAGACTGGGAAAACAACCACTATCGGTATTCAAGTTAGTCTGACAGGGAGGTATCTCGTAATAGTCAGAACAATTAATACAGAGACTGTGTGTGGGAGAAATACTAGCTTGTTGTTGAACTAGCTTTCGACCGTCTTTAAACCAATAGCGATCGCTCGTTCGATTTTGGGAATCAATCATGGTTGTTGTCCTCGATTATTGGTTGTCGGTCATTGGTCCTTTATCATTCGTTATTCGGCGAGCGACTAGTCTGAGTTAGAAGTCTTGGTAGCAGTGCAATTTTCTGCCTTCTGCCTTCTGCCTCCTGCCTTGTAATGACCAATAACTAATGACTAGTGACAAACTTTTGGTAGTATTCCAAGGCAATTTTATCGATGGTGTCGTAACCTTGAACTGGTTCTACACCTGCATCTCTCAGCATTCCTTGAGGACAGTCGCCAATTTTTGAAGCGAGAACGGCTTTGCAATCTTTAATTGCACCAATGATATTATCTAGAGTTGCATCTTCGCCATAACCACCCTGACAATAATGGTCTACTTTGCGGTGTCCGACAAATTTAACGTCTACGCCATCAACTTCAAAGATTTGGAATTCTTTGGCGTGTCCGAAGTGCTGATTGACTACACCGCCGCCTTTAGTAGCTACTGCAACCAAGATTTTCTCGCCTCTCGATTGTTTTTTAGCCGCTCTTGCTGCTTTGGCAGCCTGCATGGCATCTTTAATCTGTTTGATACCTGCGTGAACTTCTTGGCGTTTTTCCAGGTCGTATTCGGGAGTCATTTCGAGGAATTTTTCTTTGGTAAATTCCTGAGAACGGTCTTCACCTAATAAACCTACCGCATCGGCACGACACTGACGGCAGTGGCGCATCATTTTCATGTTACCCGAACAACTATCTTGTAGTGCTTTTAATTCTTTCGGTGTAGGACCTCTCTGTCCTGTCAAACCAAAGTAAGTACCGTGTTCGGGTGCGGAAATTAAGGGCATTATATTATGTAAAAATGCACCTTTAGAACGAATCACTTCATCTACTTCTACTAAGTGTTCATCGTTGATTCCTGGAATCATTACCGAGTTGACTTTGCAGAGGATGTCGGCTTCTTGTAATGCCTGTAAGCCTTCCATCTGACGCTCGTGAAGTAACTGTGCTGCTTCTACTCCTTTCCAACGTTTGCGATTGTAGCGTACCCAAGGATAAATTTTGGTTCCTACTTCGGGGTCTACCATATTAATAGTAATGGTGACGTGATCGACATTGAGGTCTTTGATTTGCTGTACGTGGTCGGGAAGCATTAAACCGTTGGTGGATAAGCACAGTTTGATATCTGGTGCTTTATCGGCTATTAATTCAAAGGTACGGAAGGTTTGCTTGGGATTAGCTAGAGGATCGCCAGGTCCAGCAATACCTAAAACAGTCATTTGCGGAATTTTGCCCGCAATTACCAACACTTTGTGTGCTGCTTCTTCGGGAGTGAGTAGTTCGCTAACTACCCCAGGACGACTTTCGTTGGCACAGTCATATTTGCGATTGCAATAATTACACTGAATGTTACAAGCTGGTGCGACTGCTACGTGCATCCGTGCGTAATGGTGGTGTGCTTCTTCGCTGTAGCAGGGATGCTTTTCAATTCTTTCTTGAATCTTAGGGTCGATTTGTTGGGGAGTAGGTGAACTACATCCACAGCCTTTAGAAGATTTCTTTTCCTTGACCTTAGATTCTGGCGTAATAGTAGTGCTGGTAGTTGGTGACATTGAATTAAATTCCGCAAATAATAGGTGGATTGAGACAGAAATTAAATAAGACTGAATCGAACTCTAAATTTTTCTTACAAATTGACGATTTACTATCAGCAAAATCTAGATGTTCGAGATGTTATTGAAGTTATATCATCCGATTTTTGGCTGTATATAAAACTTGCACTCGGTTAGTTTTATTGAATTTATTAGGCTGTACTCAGAGTCTCAAAGCCCTGTTAGATAAAGAATAATTTTTTTTTATGGGTATTGGGTACTAGTATTTTGATGATGGGGGGTTAGTATTTATTTCTCAAGTCTCTGGTATTTGCTCTACTCGGCTTAAATCCTATTGCTGACTTGAGTTTCAAGCAATTATCGCTCTCTGTTTTTTAGGAGAAATTTTTATACTCAATCGATTCGTGAGGAGAGCGATCGCAGGCGACTAATGACTGATAATCCACAAACAAATTAATACAAGAATAACAAAAAATAGAGATTTTGTATCCAATTTTACTATTTTTATAGAAATAATTTTTAGCGATCGCTTGAATAGGGTAATAAGGGAGTAAAAAGTTAGGGAAATAAATAGGGTATTAATCACACCAAGGAACAGCCTATTTTGCCGATTATTTCATTGGTACAGTAAATCCCTACTATAAATGCGATCCAAAGGCTAGGCGTAAGCTTAATCGTACTGTTGCTAGATTCAACATTTCTGGGTAAGTACACTTATCCTTTATCTTGGACAATGCGAGATAATGCTCTGAAATTTGACATTCCAGGAGACAAAATTTTAGTTGAAGACCGTTCAAATCATTCAAAAGATGGTGTGATTGCCTCTTTGTTTGTATTGGAAGATAAATTTGGTATTCATACAATCAAAAATCTTTTGGTTGTTAGTATTCCCTGGCACTACAAAAGAGCAATGCTTACCCTCAAAACATATTATCCCCAATGGGTAAAATACATATGGTGTCCTGCCAACTACAAACAGCATCAGCCAGATAATTGGTGGAAATATTCAGAATCTCACAGCTATGTCATGAAAGAAATAACCAACCTCGTAAAATTTGTTCGTGAGGGACAGTTAATAGATATTGAAGTTGAAATGTGAAAGTCAAAGTAGAGAGATTACTCTTACTCAAAAAACACCTCCGCTCTCTGCCTCCTGCCTTTAAATGGCGTTGAAACAGCAATCGGACAATAAACAACGCCCGACGTATAATTCGATGAGACAAAATCCTATAATCTTTATCCCATAAGGGTTTAAAAAATTCCCATAAATACTTCACAGAGTAATTTCAAAAAGACTACTAAAAGTGTCCACTAATTATACGAGCAGTTTTTTGAGAGATAATTGATGGTTTTTGGTCGAATTATACGCTCAGTTAGACAAAACTAAACGTAGAATATCTCTTATACGTACAGTTTAAGAAAAAAATCTGGCTAAATAATTCTAGTTATACGTTCACCGTTGTTTTTTGTCCGTTTACTGTCGGATCGCCTAAATGACAAAAAATAAAAAACTGGAGTGGCTTKTCAGACCCCTCCAGAAGCGTCACGGAATTCAATTTCTGTTGCGGAATTCGGTTTTTGTCTCGAATCCGTATCTAAATTAACATTATTATTTTCCTGAGTTTGGTATTTGTTTGCGATCGCTTTGACAAAAAAGTAACAACAGCTACAAACCTTATATTGTCTGAGTTTTGTCTTAGTATCTTTAATTTTGTCAAACGTATACCTATTTTTTGCATCAAAATTTCGATCTATTTCTGATTCTGACTTGGTTAGAGAAAATATTGTTTTGAGTACGAAATACTAATACCTTTACTAAACAATACTAGAACCAGTTGGTGAAAATACCAGTAGCCATACCTAGAAAAAAAAATATAGATTGCTGAAACGTTTATCTACAGAGAGTTTTAGATCTATAAGTACAAATCAATAAATCTAATCAATCTAACCTTTGTCTATTGCCAAAACCATGATTTGGGGGGTTGGTATAAGAATTACATTGAATAAATTACAACAAGTTATTTAGTCATTCATCATTTGTTACTCACCAATACGAATTTTGAAAGACACAAAAAAGACCAGTGACTGACGATCCACCCTACTTCTCCCATCGGAACTATGCAACAGCCACTAACACTCAACAGAAAACTAGAGAGAATACAAAGCAAGTCGATTAAATTGTTGGCAAACATTCCCTGGCTAGCAAGCCTCTGGACAGATTTTGAGATTATTTTCGATCGCGACCCCGCTGCGAACAATTGGCTAGAGGTCTTAGTTTGTTACCCAGGCGTTCATGCCCTAGCATTACATCGATTAGCTAACTGGCTATGGCACAAACAAGTTCCCTTATTACCACGTCTTTTATCTCACTTGGGAAGATTTTTTACGGGAATTGAAATTCATCCTGGTGCAAGTGTTGGTAAAGGAGTATTTATCGATCACGGGATGGGAGTAGTAATAGGTGAAACTGCCATCGTCGGCGATTATTGTTTGATTTACCAAAACGTTACCCTGGGTGGAACTGGTAAACAGACAGGCAAACGCCATCCGACCCTCGGACAAAATGTTGTCGTCGGTACGGGTGCAAAAGTTTTAGGCAATATTAATATCGGTAATAACGTTCGAGTTGGTGCGGGATCGATCGTCTTGCGAGACGTACCCAATGATTGCACCGTAGTAGGAGTTCCAGGACGCATCGTTTCCCGTGCTGGACGTGGTTGCCCTCTAGAACATGGCAAACTACCCGATCCAGAAGCTAACATCATTCGTTCCTTACTCAGTCGCATCGAGAATTTGGAACAACAGATACAGAAATTAAACCACTACCAACCACAAAATCATGTATAAATTCACTTCTCCCGATACCATTGTCAGTCAGGTCGCTAAAATCGACCGTAGCGATCGCTGGAGCGTTCATCGTCGCCTGCAAGAACTAAATATTTCCTGCTGGTGTCCCCAAGATGGCACGCTCTGGGTAGAGATCGATCGCTGTATCGATGCCGTTTTGCTCCGCAGTACCGTACAACAATTCACTAGCACTCGCTATGAATTAACCGACTGGCTAGAGCGATGCTGGTCAACGCAAGTTTTATCCACAACTAATAATTAGGAACTCAAACTCATGACTCAAACATTAGTAGTTCAAGCTTTTGGTGAAGTTGCCAATAACCCTATTGGTCTAGACAAAGAGATCGTCATTCCCGTATGTGAAGGCTTGAATTTTGCCCTGGCGAGCTTTCAAGGTCTATATCTGCAATACCAAAAGCATCACTTTGTCGTTGAAGGTTCGGAATTTTATTCGATCCATCAATATTTTCAAGAAAGTTATGATGCCGTACAAGAACACGCTCACGATATAGGCGAACGCTTAAATGGCTTGGGAGGAACTCCTGCCGCCAGCTTTAGCAAGTTAGCCGAACTTTGCTGCTTTACACCAGAAGACGACGGCATTTTTGACTGTCGCCAAATGATCGAACACGACTTAGCAGCAGAACAAGCAATTATCGAGCTAATTCGCCGTCAGGCAGCACAGGCTGAGAGCGTAGGCGATCGCGCCACTCGTCATCTATACGAGCAGATTTTACTAGAAACTGAAGAAAGAGCATTTCATCTCGACCACTTCCTCGCTACCGACAGTCTAACTATAGCCTTTGTCGGTAATGGCAAGAAGTAGCTAGTCGCAGGAAGAAGTTTGAAGAAGTACACTTTTTTCAAACTTCTTCCCCACCATTAACCAAGGACAAATGGTCATGAAATTTAACTTAGAAGTCACGGAATTAGGACAGTTTTTACAAGACGAGTTGTCAGTATCCTCGGCGGAAATCACTCTAATAGTGCAAAAACATCGAGAATTAAACGCACCCATTCCCATGCTGCTCTGGCAATACGGTTTAGTGTCGCGATCGGGATTAGATCGCATCTTTGATTGGTTAGAAACTCGATAGTCGTTGACACATAAATTGCAACTTGAGGTTTAGATATGCTACCAATTCAAATTAACGATACGACTTTACGAGATGGCGAACAAGCAGCAGGAGTAGCTTTTACCACAGCCGAAAAAGTTATTTTTGCCACAATAATGGATGCTATTGGCGTACAAGAACTTGAGGTAGGTATACCTGCAATGGGTAGCACCGAAGCCGCAGCTATTACTCAAATGGTTAACCTGGGTTTGAAAACCCTACTGACTGGCTGGAATCGTGCCGTTCGTTCGGACATCGATGCTTCTCTAGCTTGTGGCTTATCAAGGGTGCATATATCCGTCCCCGTATCGGAAATCCAGATTGCGGTTAAGTTTCAAGGCAACTGTAAGCTAGTTTTCGATCGCCTGAGAGATACAATTGGTTACGCTCGCGATCGCGGTTTGTATATTTCTGTTGGTGGTGAAGACTCTTCCCGCGCCGATGAAAGCTTTTTGCTCGATGTGGCGTTAGCCGCTCAAGATTGGGGAGCATCCCGTTTTCGCTTTTGCGATACGGTAGGCATTCTCGATCCCCTGACTACCCATAGCAAAGTAAAGCGGTTAGTAAACAAGTTAGTCATTCCCGTAGAGATGCACACCCACAACGATTTAGGTATGGCAACCGCTAACGCCCTAGCGGGAATTAGAGCGGGAGCCAGTTCGGTCAATACTACCGTCAATGGTTTGGGTGAAAGAGCGGGCAATGCTGCTTTAGAAGAAGTAATCATGGCATTAAAACGCATCTATGGCATCAAGACGGGGATCGATACCACTAGATTTAGAGAAATCTCAGAATTTGTCGTCAAAGCCTCTGGCTGCGATGTCCCACCCTGGAAGGCGATTGTCGGTAAAAATGCCTTTGCACACGAGTCTGGTATACACGGACATGGAGTGCTGCAAAATCCTGCTACCTACGAACCTTTTACTCCTGAAGAAGTAGGACGCGAACGCCAGTTAGTAATTGGCAAACACTCTGGTAAACATCTCATTACTAACCTGTTAAAGCAATATGGCATCGCTCTAAGTCTAGAGGAAACGCGATCGCTTGTCGATGCCGTGCGCGATTTATCGGTCGAGTTAAAACGCAGTCTAACCCCAGATGAGTTATTGGGATTGATCCCCAACCATTAGACGTTTGTTGTTTGTCTGTAGCTCTTAATTACAAACGACAAGCGATCGACATCTACTAACTATTAACCACTATCCCCCGATCAAAAATCATGAAAGTAATGCTACACAAGAATGACCTCGGACATCTATCAGTTTATGTCCCCAAGAAAGATTTGGAAGAAGAAGTAGTAGAGCAAACCGCTACTCCAGAAGGCAAAGTTTTGACCTTGGCTAACGGTTGGCAGTTGTCTTTTAAAGATTTAGGAGAAGACACCAAGCTACCTCAAACTTTCAATGCTAGAAAGCTGTAAGTTTATTCCACGCTGTTTGTCGAGAATCGATTGATTCCGTAAATATTTATTATCTCAATACAATTAAGAGGAGAACAATCATGACTACACTAACTGGTTTGACTCAAGGCGGCTTAACCTGGGAACCCCAATTCGTCAAAGAAATTAACAAAGACACTTGCCTGGGTTGTGGTAGATGTTTTAAAGTCTGCGGACGTGGTGTTTTGATGCTACAGCCAATGAATGAATTTGGCGAATTTATCGATGAGGATGATGACGACGATATCGAACGCCAAGTAATGACCGTTGTTAATCCCGACAAATGTATCGGTTGTGAAGCTTGCGCTCGCATTTGCCCCAAAAAATGCCACACTCACGCACCAGCTTCTGTATGACTGAATACAGCAGTGCAAACAACACGGCTAGCTCGACAGAATACACCAAGGACAGCTACATTATCAAAAAATTGCCAATTATCTGTAGCTGTGCGACACAAATTTTTTATTCTCCTACTCCTGACTTTGAGTTTGATGTTCGATACGGTTACTCGTCAACCAAATTCACAGTTATTAGATAGTAAATATCTGCCTGAAATACCAGCAATTAGATAGCTTGAAAATCTTTATTGGGCTAAGGAGTTTGGAGTAGCAGCAACGATAAGCAAACAACTCTAAAGATCGAACCATGAAAGATTTAGAACGTATCCGAGAAGAAATTGTTACGCTCCTAGTCCTCATATTGACACTTTCTTTTACATCTAGCAATTTCACTCCAGAATCAGTTGAAGATAAATCTTTAGCTGGAAGATTGATATTCACAGAGGAGATGAATTGATAGTCTTTTGTCTTTCGTCCTTAGTAACTAATGACCAATGACTAATATAACCATATTCAATCATGCAAACTATTCAAGATCGGGTTTCTTGGTGTGATTTCGAACCAGAAATAAAACAATTATTGCTTTTAGCTAGCGAAAATTGGGAATATACGGGTTTGGCTGAAAGATATCTTAGAGAAGCCTTATTTAAAGCGGGAAATAACCTGGATGTTTTAGTTGGAGCGTATCGTTTCTTTTTCTACAAACATCAACCGACAACCGCGCTTTCAATTGCCCAACAAGTTATACAGAAAATTGCAACTATAGAAAACCTACCATTTGAGTGGTTGCAACTAAAATCAATTTTACGCGATCGCAAACTAGAACCAAATATTCGCCTCTACCTCAATGCCTATGCTGCTAAAGGACTAATTCTCGCACAGCTTGGCAAAATTGAGGAAGCTATAGAAATCAGCCAAAGAGTTAAAGAGATAGATGATAGCCGAGAATTTTGTTCTACTACCGTCTATGAAGTGATTACTAAATCTCCCGATGAAGACGAGTAATAGAAGGCAGGAGCGGCGAGAACCACAGAGCCTAACGGCTCAAAGTCGCTACGCGACGCTTGCGCGGGCGACACAAGGGCTTGAAGTAAATTCAAGCCACGCGCCCTTGCGAATGCGCTGTTCGGCGTGAGACGCAAGGGAACGCTCGCCAAGACAGGCAGAAGTTAACTACTAACTACTAACTACTAACACGACAAATGACCGATAACCAACGCCAGGAAGAATATTATAAACTAATCGATCGCCTACTTCGTTGTCCCAATGGCAAAGAGCCAGAGGTGTTAGATGCTAGTGCCGACTTGATTGATGAAAATTTCATCCGCACGATAATGCAAGTAGCTACCATCATGGCACACGAAGACAACCAAGAAGGCTCTAAATTTCTAATTTTTATCGCTCGTCAACTCGCCAGACAATTAGGTTTGTATCCAGAACTATCAACCGAAGCATAGAAGAACGATGACTATCACCAAAAGACTCAGCCAGTCTACAGAAGCTTGGCTTCAAAAAAGCGGCTACAGTTCTAAAAATTTAGATGGGACTAAAAATGGGGACACGGCTTTTATCGTTGCCAGCCGAGAAGGAGCGATTGATGTAGTGCGAGATTTGCTTGCCAACCAAGTAAACATTAACTTGAGAAATAATGACGGTAATAATGCTCTCTGGTTTGCCTGTTTTAAGAATAATTTCCCTCTCATACGCCTACTAATTAATGCGGGAATCAATCTCGACAATCAAAATGACAATGGCGTAACCGTGTTGATGTATGCCGCCTCCGCAGGCAAAACTGAGGCAGTAAAACTATTACTAGACGCAGGGGCAAATCCTCATCTCAGAAATCTGGATGACTTTAGCGCATTAGAGTTTTCTAGCACTATCAAAATTTTTAAATTACTACGTCAAGCTTCCTGAAGGTAGTTAAAGTAACTAACCACAAACTAATTTATCCATGATTCGAGAATTAGAAAAAGTAGGTAAAAATTTTCACGATGCTACTAAACATTCACCTTTATCGGTAATGCTCGATCCCAACTATGTAGATGCTTCGACTCAGCCTGCTGCTTTCAAAACATATCCTCATTTTTATCGTCGCTTTCCTCTAGATAAAACCGATCCCATACATAATTTTATTCGTCTGACTAGTGCGATTACTTTTACTAAAAAATATAAATACGATTCGTTTCAGTTAAGAGTCAATCCTTCGGCAGGAGCATTATATCCTACCGAAATTTACGTGCAAATTCGAGGCATTCCAGGTCTAATTGAGGGAATTTATCATTTAGAGGTAGCTACTAATTCACTGACTTTAATTTATGAATTAATTGACGATGGTTTAGAAAGCTATATTTTACCTAACTCCTTAGTCAAGGGGTTTATTTTTATAGTTAGTTGTGTTTATTATCGTTCCAGTTGGAAATATAAAAATAGAAGCCTACGCTATTGTTTTTTAGATAGCGGACATCATATCGGAGCGATCGCAGCAGCGGCTAATTTATATCAGCAAGATCTTCGAGTTTTATTCGATTTTGATAAAATTGCTTTGAACAAAGATTTAGGGTTGGAAAATAAAGAATTTGTTACTGCGGCAGTAATTTCTGGAAATCTTAAAGCAAAATCCGTTAGAAAGTTACGATCGCCTTTACCTTTTGTTGCTCCTACCGATTACTTTGAAACTAATTCTTTTATTGAAACAGGATATCAACATACAGTAGTTAATAAAAATATAGGAAATAATCGGGTAAAAAGTTCGCAATTAACTAAACTAAATTTTGATTTTGGTTGTAATAACAATACAATCAACAAATCGCCCCTAAATTTTCAGAGCGATAAATTTTTACAAACTATTTTAACCAGGCGATCGGCAAGAGCTTTTACAGGAAGTTCGATTTCTCAAGCTGAGTGGCAACAAATTTGGCACTATTTACAACAGCCATTAAATACTGTCAATAACGAGCAGATAACAATCTATTCAATCGTCAATTCTATTGAGGGCATAGAGTCTGGTTTATACCAAGGAAATCGACTACTCAAAAGTGGCGATAAGCGCGATCGCGCCCAGTATTTGTGTGTCAATCAAGCCATAGCCAAAACTAGTGCCGTCACTTTGTTTTTAACTGCTACCTATAACAACTACCAAACAGTTATGCAGTATGCTGGCTGGCTCGGACACAGGCTGTATTTAATTAGTAATTATTTAGGCATTGGCTGTAGTGGCATCGGAGCTTATTACGATGATGAAACTCAGAAATTCTTAGAAATTGATAAAGATATCCTCTATGCTCTGGCGATCGGTCGTTAAATAAGAAACAAGGAAACAATCACATCAATATTGTAAGGGCAATTCGCGTTGGCGTAAGCCTTCTTGTAAGAGTATCGCTCCTACTTACTAACTATTAACAAAATCATTATGAAAATTGCCAATAATATTACCGAACTTGTTGGAAAAACTCCCTTAGTACGTCTAAATTCAATTCCCTTTGCCGAAGGTTGTCTGGCGCAAATTGTCGTCAAATTAGAAAGCATGAATCCCGCAGCTTCGGTAAAAGATCGCATTGGAGTCAATATGATTAATGCTGCCGAAAAAGCAGGTTTGATTACACCAGGCAAAACAGTACTGATCGAACCCACTTCTGGCAATACGGGGATCGCACTAGCTATGGCGGCAGCGGCTAAAGGCTATAAAATCATTTTGACCATGCCCGAAAGTATGAGTCAAGAACGGAGGACAATGTTAAAAGCCTATGGCGCGCAGTTGGAACTGACTCCCGCCAGCGGTGGCATGAAAGGCGCGATCGCCCGTGCGGAAGAACTAGCAGCCACCATACCCGATGCGTTTATGCCCCAGCAGTTTAATAATCCCGCTAACCCTGAAATACATAGGCTTACCACTGCCGAAGAAATTTGGTCGGACACCAACGGCGAGATAGATATCTTAATTGCTGGTGTCGGTACTGGAGGAACCCTTACAGGTGTTGCCGAAGTTATCAAACAGCGCAAAAGTGAATTTAAGGCGATCGCTGTCGAACCTACCGATAGTGCCGTGCTTTCGGGTAGCAGTCCTGGAAGTCACAAAATTCAAGGTATCGGTGCGGGTTTTGTCCCAAATGTTCTAAATGTCGAAGCGATCGACGAAATTATTACCGTTACTAACGACGAAGCCTTTAGCTATGGTCGTCGTTTGGCAAAAGAAGAAGGAATACTGTCAGGAATTTCTTCGGGTGCGGCACTAGCAGCAGCGATTAAAGTGGGCAAAAGACCCGAAAATGCAGGCAAGTTAATCGTGATGATTCAGCCTAGCTTTGGCGAACGCTATCTAAGCACGCCTCTATTCCAGGATTTAGAAGAAGAAAAAACGTTAGTTGTTAGCGGTTAGTTTAATAAAAGGCAGGGAGCAAAAGATAGTTGTTACTAGGCTTTAATTTGCAACAAACAACCAAGGACAAACTCATGAACACGACAACAGCACAACAAGCGGCGTATCGAATAGAAGGAGAATTTTTGGGTTTTCTGGCATACAAATACATTCAACTAAAGGTAGAGGAGCGAATTATTCCCATAAAATTAGCCAAAGAATTGAGGGAACCTTTGGGTAGAGAATTAAAAGAGGGAGATCGCTTGTCGGTATACTTAGAGCCATCTGGTTCGGGACTGAAAAGTTTTAAGTTAAGAAGCGATCGCGTAGAAAAACTCGATGGTAAGCCTCTATCTTCAGTCACTGAATCTCCTACCGCCCAACAAATTCAAACGGGAAAAGTTCTGGTATGTCGTAAGTCCAGTTGTGCCAAACGTGGTGGCAAGCAACTCTATCACGCTTTGGTAGAAACCCTCGAACAGCTAGGCTTACAAGAGCGAGTAACTATCCAACTTACAGACTGTCAGAAGCAGTGCAAACAAGCCCCTAGCATGATTTTGATGCCTGGTAGAGTCAAACACGCTTATGTCAATCCCAATAACCTTGCTTCCCTGCTAAAAGCTCATTATGGTTAAATCGTTCTTGATGTTTTGTACTTTGCCTTTCTATGTAAGGGCGAACGGCGGTTCGCCCTTACCAACCACAAACTATTAAGCAAGACAATGACACGAATCAATTTTTACGAAAAACCAAGCTGCATTAACAATACCAAGCAGAAAGCACTACTACAGTCTGTGGGACATGAAGTAATCGCTTACAATTTATTGACCACGCCTTGGACGGCTGTTACTCTGCGTCCTTTTTTTAGCGATCGCCCGACAGCAGAATGGTTTAAGAAGACGGCACCTCAAATTAAATCGGGTGAAGTAGTTCCCGAAAATTTAGACGAAGAAACAGCACTAGAGTTGATGATTCAATATCCCCTACTGATTCGCCGTCCTCTCATTCAGGTAGGAAATGTCTGCCAAACAGGGTTCGATCTCGATCGAATTGATGCCTGGATTGGTTTGGCAACTCAGAAGTCCGTCGAGAATTTAGAAACCTGTCCTAGAACACATTGAAAACTTCCTTACATCACTCTAATTCTAATTCCAATATTTTCTGCAACTTCAGGCGATCGCCTGGTTTGGCGGCAAAACGACTATTTTCTATATCTCGAATCCAGCTTTGACTTTTTCCAAGCTGCTGTGCCAGTTTTCTCTGGCTGATACCCAGATTTTTTCGGGCGATCGAAATCTGTTTGCCACTTAGATGAGCTAAAGTTTTAGTAGAATTTTTGCTGCGGGATTTGGTTTTTCGTTGTTTTTTGTTCTCCCATCGGGATAACTGCTTGTCCCATTCTGAAGGTAATTCAAACTTAAGAATACGGGCTTTCATCAATAAATTCCATTTTCCAGCAGGAGCCGAATCGGTTATGCTAGTTTCATTGCAGCCATCGTTAATCCAAAAATCCATTGCTTCTTCAGCATCATCTGGAATAGCGGCTAGTTTCGCCCATAAAGGCTGAATTTGAGTTGGGTAGGTTACTGGGTCGAATACTGGTTTAATTTGATAGTGATTGAGAACTTCTAAATCGCTTTCAAACCTGCGTAACAGTCGCTTGCGTTTTTCCCGATTATAAGAAGCATGTCTGACTTGTTCTTCTCCATATGCTACATACATCAACCTTGGAACCGTTACCCGCTGTTCTCTCCCCATTTTAGTTTTAAACAGCAACCACAGCATCATTCTTACCGTTCCTTCGTGTTGATGCCAAATAGTCATTACCGTAGTCAACAAAAACCTGGGCAAAGTACCGTATTGATAATAAGCAGCATAGTTTTTATAGCCATGTTTGTTAAGAAAATACTGTGCCCACTTCCCTGCTCTAATTCTAAAAGTCATGCCGACAAGATGTTTGTAGCCTTGGTCGTCTTCTTGAAAGTGGTTGTCAATCGATACTAGGTGCCAAATACGGTCTTCTGGTACGGAAAAAGCGGCAATCTTACCTTGACGGGGCCAATTTATGGTAGCTAAAAGTTTACAGGGTTGCTGGACTAAGGTTTTGATTAGAGTCAGTTTTGCGGCTTTACTTAAATCTTTGCGTTTGTCTAAGCCCAAATATGTTTCTAGTTGCTTATTATCAATGGCGAACTCTTCTTCCCACGGTCGTTCTGAGAAAGTAGAATAAGCAGCGAAAATAAGATGCATACATGCAGCGCGGATATCCATATCTTCTATAGTCTCAACAGCTTCTTTGCTGCTCAAAGCATAGTTGGGATCGCTGTTAATATTATCAGCCAGACAGAACTCTATCTTACCTCTACCCTGCTTCACCTGACGCTCAAAACAAACCTTGCCCTGACTATTAGTTTGCCAGGGAACGACAGAGCCTTTTGCCAAAATATTACAAGCTTCCCAAATTACCATCGATGAGGCGATGGGATTATTGTGACCGTTAGCAAAAAGGTGATGGGTAGTTAAAACTCGCGGTTCGGCTTTATATCTTCCTTTTTTTGCAGGTAAGGGAACGGGTAAGCTAACTGGGCAACTTTTAACACATAAAGGTTTAAAATCGTTGTCTTCACAATGATTACAGAGACCAGGTTCTACCCAATGCTCGTTATTTTTATCTACTTGAATTGCACCCGTTGGACATTCAGGTAAGCAAATACCACAATGGACACAAGTGTTAGGAATCGTGTAAGCCATAGCAAGTTTTCTTTGTTAGTTATTTATTTATTACTAAAAAATCGTGCAAAAATTGCATATTTATTATTTTTAAATAGCAAAAGTACCCGACATAACCTCCAATTGCTGTCGAACAACACTGGCATCAAAATGATGTCAAACATATAAAACAAACTTAATTGATATTATCAATACCTGTTCATCTGGAAGCTGACATCAATAGAGCATTTATTTAATATTTTTTGATTTTCTAAATATTGCTACAGTAAGATTTATCAAACTGTTCATTTTGATAATTTTTACATTAGTTTGAATATTTTTTAACTTTTCTTAATGCTTGCTAGAGATAGGCTGTGCTTTTCCGAAATATTAATTTAGTAATAAAACACAATACAATATATAAATAAAGAAAGATTTTACTTTAAAAAAAAGCTTTTTTTAAAGTAAAATCTTAGATTTTTAAAATAAAAATTATAAACAATAATATATCTAAATAAAATTCATAAAATTAGCGTTTTTGTAAGTTTGGGTGTTTTTTACAGCCTTCACACAGTTTTTCGCTATCTGGACTCCATTCTCTTATCAACTGTCTAACTACATCATTCATAGATAATTGAATTTCTTCACAGTAAATTTTGAGTTTAAGATATTCTGCTTCTGTTAGTCTCAAACTAAATCTTTTCATGACACTAAAATAACATCAACTTGACGTTAGCGAAACTTATAAAGCTCGATGAATTTAGTAGTTGACACCATTTTGACACCAATTTGATGCCAATACTTTTCCTAATATTTTCGATTTCCACTATTTATATCATTAAGATTTAAATGGACTAAAAGCTGTCAAGCGTATTTGTATTTATTATTGTTTATTAGCAATGTACTCAAATACCACAAATATTAGTTAGTAATGCAGAACAAATGTAGTCGGTGTAAGGAGACGAGTATTTCTGGGCTAGAACATGGGTATTCTCTACTAAAGTGATGAGTATTTACAGCAATTCTCTATTGCATCTGCCACCCGATAGAAAACGTACGAAAGTATCGAGTAACAAAGCTCTGGGCTTTCATCAATTCTCGTACGAGTTGAATTTGTACTCAACCAAGACCCCACTAATGTCTGAAAGTTACATTTTTGCAGTGACTTAACAATGACTAAAGAATATCCGTTTAGCCCAATCTATAAGCTTTCGGTGTAATACCAGTAATTTGTCGAAACTGTTTGCTCAAATGGCTATGACTGCTAAAACCGCACTCCAAAGCAATATCGATAATCAAGCGATCTGTTTTTTTCAATAATTCTTTTGCTCGTTCTACTCGTTGCTGGCTTAAATATTGATGGGGTGTCATCCCGATTGATTGTTTAAAAAGACGGCTAAAGTGAAATGGACTCATGCCTAGTAGTTGAGCCAAATCTGCCAGTTTAATATTTCGATCTAAGTAAGCATCGATGTAATCTAGCACCTGACCTAATTGGCGCGGAGAGAAACCGCCTTTGTAGATAGGAAATTGAGGTTTACTAGCAGTGTGGTTACGAAGTAAGTTTACTGCCAAAACATTCGTTAGAGAATCGAGATAAAGTCCATTATCAAAATGGTCTTGTTGATGTTCGGTAAACAACATCATGGCGATCGCTTCGAGTCGAGCATCGCGAATCTGAAACCCTGGTATTAATTCCAAACGGTCTGAATCTCGGTCTAAGGTTTCTTGTGCAATACTTTGAAGAAACTTGGTGGTAAGTTGAATCTGCAAACAATCTTCGTTACCCGACCAGCGAACAAATAAAGGAGTATTGGCAGGAGTAATTAAAATCTCTCCTCTTTGATACAAACCCGTATGAGTTTTGCCATCTTGAACCTGCACGTATTCAATCGGACGGGGAGCAAGAGATATAAAAACTGTATGTTCCCCTTCAAAACAGCAACTACCTTCCCCAGCAGGATTTTGTAAGTGTTGGAGTATTATATTTTTTTGACGGGGAGTAGTTAATTCAGAAAACTGGGACGAGCTAGTTTCCGACCATTGGTTAGCTGAATTTACCATAGTTTTAGTCCAGTATTTCTAGTTTCAACGTTATTTAACTGATATCACAAATTTAAAACCCGATCGCAAGATTATGACAGTCTGACAAAAATTTGATAGTTGAGATTTTTGAGTCGCCCTAAGCTAAAGGTGTTCGAGTTTAGGAGACAAGATCGTGAAATTAGTAATTTTTGGTTCGACAGGAAGTATTGGCTCTCACGTTGTAGAACAAGCATTAGAACAAGGACATACCGTTACAGCATTTGTCCGTAACCCCGATAAGTTAAACGTGCAGCATCCGAATCTCAGTATTTTTACAGGGGATGTAATGAATCCTGATTTGGTAGAAGAAGCAGTAGTCGGTCATGAAGCTGCCATTTGTATTCTAGGATCGGGTAAAAAGCTCTCTGGAAACGTGCGATCGCAGGGTACAAAAAACATTATTCAAGCATTAGAAAAAGCAGGAATCAAAAGATTTATTTGTCAGTCAACTCTGGGTGCGGGGGATAGCTGGAGCAATCTCAATTTCTACTGGAAATATATTATGTTCGGCTTTATCTTACGCAAAGTATTTGCCGACCATCAAATACAGGAGGAATACGTCCGCCATAGTAATCTTGACTGGACTATTATTCGCCCAGGAGCGTTTATCGAAGGGACTCGCACGGGTAAATATCGTCATGGTTTTCCAGGGAGCGATCGCACCTCCAACTTAACTATCTCTCGTCCAGATGTAGCTGATTTTATTCTCAAACAGCTTGGCGACAATACCTATTTGGGTAAAGCTGCTAGCTTATCTTACTAGAAATATTTTTAAAGAATAAGAAGTAAAGACATAATGACTATTGTAGAAAATTTGCGTCTACCGTTAATTTTGTTAGCAACTGTTGGCAGTGCTGTGAGTGGAGGAATCTTCTTTGCTTTTTCAACTTTTGTCATGCAAGCTTTAGCCAAGCAACCAGCATCTCAGGGCATCGCTACCATGCAATCGATTAATATTACTGTTATCAATCCCTGGTTCATGACAGCATTTTTCGCCCCTGCTGTAGCTGGAATTTTGTTATCTGTTTCTCTGCTATTCCAGTGGCAGCCTTCCATTGCTGCATATTTACTTACTGCTAACATACTCTATCTAATTGGCACAATTGGCGTAACTATTGTGGGAAATATACCTCTGAATGATGCTTTGGCAGTAGTTACTCCGAATAGTATCAAGGGTTCTACTCTCTGGTCGAAATATCTCACCAATTGGACATTTTGGAATCATGTTAGGTCAGCAGCAGCGTTATTGGCAGCAATTTTATTTGCTATGGCTATAATTCGTTCGGGATTAACAACTTGAACTATCGTTTATCTCTTAAAATGAAAGAATTCTAAATGGTAATTCCCTTAAGGTAGCGTTGAATTACCATTTTTTGTTGCTTGGAATTGAGTCGATTTTTTTGAATTAGAGAGTCCAAAGCAATATCATTTACCAGAGCTAAGATTTTCTTTTAACCTTTGAGCTATAGGCATTCTTTCAGTCATTAATTCCGTGAGATTGTAAAGAAATTTTTCATTCTGCTTGAACTTCACGCTACGTCACCCCCTATCTTAAAGGTACAGCGACAGAAGAAACGAAAACATCATGTACAGTATTGGAGAATATGCACGAATCGCTCAAGTTTCTAAGCGATTGCTGCGTTACTACGATGAAATTGGTTTGTTTCAACCCGTTAAAATCGATCGCGCTAGCGGACATCGTTACTATAGCGCAAGTCAACTGTCAGAACTCAATCGCATTTTGGCATTAAAAGATCTGGGAATCTCGTTAAATCAGATTCAAAGGTTTGTCCGCGATGATATTTCTCCAACGGAAATACAGGGGATGTTATCACTTAAAAAAGTAGAGTTAGAACAGCAGGTATTAGGAGAACTGCAACGCATTCGTACTATTGAATCCCGCCTCAAGCAAATCCAAGATCGCGATAGTTTAGTAAAAGATGCGATCGTCAAAGAAGTTCCTCAACAAAGACTGATCGGACTACGCAAAGTGTTACCAACCGATGATTCAGCAGAAGAACTTTTTGGGTCTTTGATTCATGCTCTTCCTGGCGACAATAATAGCGCCTATGGAGCGATGACCATTGTTGTACATGGGGATGGCATAACGAGCGATTGCACCGATCTCGAAGTGGGACGGTTGCTACATAAAACTAATCATGCTCCTCCAAAGCCATTCGTTACTTTTATGGCGCATTCGATATTCAAAGGTGTAGACCTCTCTCCCCTCGAAGCTACGAAGTCTTTCTATATGATCGCCAAAGCGAGCCAAATCTTCGGAATGTATTACTTATGTCACAAAGTTGGCTCCCATATACGATATTTCCTGTACGGTGTAACCTAGCAGAGCGTAGATCTGAGAACTAATATAGGTGTTTTGCCCCACGATTACATCGTAGCGATCAGGATTTTTGAATTGCCAACTTACATTTTCACGGACAGGACCCATAAGTTTAATGTCATGCTTTTGTTTACTCTCCACTAATAAAGTCCCATCAACATAATCAGCATCAACTAGATGTTTTTGGGGTAATAATTCTTTCTCAGCCAAAGATTGATAAATCAATTCAGTTAAAATTAGATTCACTGTCTGAAACTGCTTCAAAATGTTTTCGCCTATTGATCTTACATCGCTCGAAAATCAATTATGACAAATAAAACTAGTTCAATAGAGCTACGATCGAGTCAAAACTTAAGCGATAAATTTCGCTCTACAGCCTGAGTGCAGTAAAGCTAAGGTCTCGACCTTAAAATACCGATAACCCAGTCAAAAATACTAGCATCCTTACCACATTAGAAATTATTTAATCTTTCTACACTAATAGTTTCAACTCGGTAAGGGTAGATTTAATAAATTTGAATTAATTTATATTCCCTGCGGTAAACGAAATCTCAATTGGGCTGCTGATATAAACAAAACAACATTAAAGTTGTTTTGAGACAGAGTAATGCAAAAGCCTTTCGACCAAAAATTTCACTTCCGACGATTGGGAAAAACGACTTTTTTTGCTCTTCAACGGGGAGAAAATATAAATCTAATCGTTCATCAATGGCATACAGCACTTATTAAGTTACGTCAAAAATACGATCGCGGTTCGGCCAAACGAAACTGGTTAGAAGGTTTGACAGCTAAACCAGGTTGTTGCAGTTTGCTGTTTTCTCAGTTTGTTTGTTGGTTAGAACGGAAGCAAATACCTTTATTGCCGCGCTTTTTAGCTTTCTTGTGGTGGTTTTTTACCAATTTTGATATTTTTCCCGAACACAAAATAGGAAAAGAGGGTAAAGACAATGAATGTAGCTCGACATTTGCCAACGTCATCGTCGTACCTATCGTTGAAATTTCCGATTATGCCAAGCAGATTGCTTACCAACGCCTACAAGAATTAGATATACCCTGTTGGCGTACCCGTGATGGTAATATTTGGGTCGAAGTTAAAGATGTAAATATTGCCATACTAGTTCATCAAACAATTCAGCAATCTACCGCTAAAACTCCAGAGTTAGTGCAAATGCTTCACAATTGCTGGAACCAAGATATCGCCAGTTAGATATGAATTAGCAAACTACAAGGTGAATAATTATGCTCTCTCTACTTTTAGGTTTAGGCTTCATTTTACTGGGAATACTGCCGCAAGGATGTATGAGTTTCTATTTACTCAAAAAATTAGAAAGACAAAACCAAATCAAATCCAGTAAAGACTCTCTTTAGAAAAATGGGCAGATAATTGCTCCTATAAAGCCTTCGATTTCCTCCATCAAACAACAACAGCAATAGAGGTTTTCAAAGTACTTTTCTATCATCTTGATGCTTAGAGATTAGTCACTGCACTACCTAAAACAGTCAAAGGTATCCTCGTCTTAGATCGCATCAAAGAACCAGGGAGTATAAGAGAACCTCTTTATTTGGATGTTGTCAGATAGTAACAGACAATAGACGATAATTTAACGGGATGAGTGGTGCGATCGCGCTTACCTATCTTTTCTATTCTTACAGCATAAGTGTGAGTACAAGTTCGACTCTTCATAATCGACACAAAGCAAGCACCAAAACCAGCTTCTAGATTGACTTGCAACTTGTGCGTTTCCTGACCATACTCCGCCATTGAAAATACCCGCACTTTTGGTCAAAAATACTCGTACCTTACCCCTCATAGAAAATCTATTTAACCTAATCTAACTAGGTTTTAGCCCTACAGTACTACCTTAACTAATCTAATTCTGAGTTAAAAATCTTTCCTGTAAAAAATTGTCTGGTATAAGTCTTTAAAAGAGTTAGATCGACAGTACATACAAAATTTTTTGTAATTGGTTATTGGTTCTTCGTAAGCGTAAGACCAATGACCGACGACTAGCAATTATATAGGAGAATTCAATGAAAATAGCCGTTGCCAAAGAAAACGAGCTAGGAGAACTGCGTGTAGCTCAAGTTCCCGATACCGTGTCTCGTCTGATCGAACAGGGTTTTGAAGTTTGGGTAGAAGCGGCTGCTGGTGTGGGAGCAGGCTATGTCGATGCTGCCTACGAAACAGCAGGAGCGAAGATAATTAGCGATCGCGCTACTCTCTGGCAAGAAGCAGATATCATACTCAAAGTTAATCCTCCTGGCAAACGAGATAGTGAGTTAGTTTATGACTGGCTCAAACCAGGATCGACTCTAATTAGTTTTCTCAATCCTTTGAGCGATCCTACAGTCACTCAAAAACTGGCACAGCGTCAGGTTACAGCTTTCAGTATGGAGCTAATTCCCCGCTCTACCCGCGCTCAAAGCATGGATGCGCTATCGTCTCAAGCTAATATTGCAGGTTATAAAGCGGTGTTGCTAGCTGCAGCTAGTTTACCGCGCATCTTTCCCATGATGACTACTGCCGCAGGAACGATCCCCCCTGCTAAAGTGTTAGTTTTGGGGGCGGGGGTAGCTGGCTTACAGGCAATCGCTACCGCTAGAAGGTTGGGTGCGGTAGTAGAAGCATTTGATATTCGTCCGACGGTAAGAGAAGAAGTACAAAGCGTCGGGGCGAAATTTATCGAAATTAACCTAGAAGAAGATACCGTCGCTGAAGGTGGCTACGCCAAACAGCTTGGCAGCAATACTCAAGAACGCATCCGTAAGGGTTTGAGCGAATATGTTACCAAAGCAGACGTAGTAATTACTACCGCTCAAGTACCAGGCAAAACTGCACCCTTGCTGATAGCCGAAGAAACAGTGGCACAAATGAACCCTGGTTCGGTAATCCTCGATCTGGCTGCCGATACTGGGGGTAACTGCGCCAGTAGTGAAGCAGGTAAAGACGTTATCTATCGTGGCGTAACCATAATTAGTCCCGCAAATTTACCCAGTAATGTCCCTGTCAACAGCAGCCAAATGTATGCCAAAAATCTCCTCAACCTGGTGAAATATCTGGCTAAGGATGGCGAATTGCAATTGGATTTTGACGACGACATCATTAATAGTGCTTGCGTTACTCATAATGGCGAAATACGCAACGAACGAGTCAAAGAAAAATTGTTAGTGGTTAGTGGGTAATGGTTAATCGTTTTTAATACTGACCAACTACTAGCTACCAACAAATAAAAGGAGTCAATTTTATGGAAGCAGAATTATTAACAGGTTTAGTAGTATTCGTTCTGGCATCATTCGTGGGATTTGAGGTCATTAATAAAGTACCTCCAACTTTACACACCCCCCTAATGTCTGGTGCCAATGCCATCTCTGGTATCGCCATAGTAGGTGCGCTACTAATTACGGGTACAAAAGATTGGAATTTAGTGACTATCTTCGGTTTTATTGCCGTTATTTTAGCCACTGTCAACGTTGTAGGCGGTTTTTTAGTAACCGACAGAATGCTGCAAATGTTTAAGAAGAAGGAAGCATCATGAGTACATATTTGAATACGGGTATCGAACTGGCTTATTTAACGGCTGCGGCACTATTCATTCTAGGATTAAAAAAACTCGGTTCTCCCGCAACTGCCCGTAAGGGAAATTTTCTCGCAGCAGTAGGTATGTTTGTTGCTATTATCGCCACTTTATTAAACCAATCCGTACTTAATTACGAGTGGATCTTAGTAGGCATTATCGCTGGTTCTTTAATTGGGGCGATCGCAGCACAGAAAGTAGCCATGACCGATATGCCCCAAATGGTGGGCATCTTCAACGGTGTAGGTGGTGCCGCTTCAGCTTTAGTGGCAGTAGGTGAATTCTGGAGAGTTCTTACCACTACTGGCACTGTTCCCCTAGATGCTACTTTTATCGCTATTTTAGGGGTGTTAATCGGTGGGGTAACTCTCACGGGTAGTATACTGGCTTTTGCCAAACTCCAGGGTTTAGTTTCGGGTTCTCCCGTTACCTTTCCCTTGCAACAGCCTGTTAATTTTTTACTGCTAGCTAGCTTTTTAGCTGGTAGTGTTTATCTTTTAATTCAGCCCGAAAATCCCGCAATCTTTCTGTCTATAACCGCTATATCTTTGGTTTTTGGTGCTTTGTTCGTCCTCCCCATTGGTGGTGGGGATATGCCTGTAGTTGTCTCCCTGTTAAACTCCTTTTCGGGTTTGGCTGCCAGTGCGGTGGGCTTTATTCTAGGCAATAATATGCTCATCGTTGCAGGGGCATTAGTAGGCGCATCAGGGTTAATTTTGACCCAAATCATGTGCAAGGCAATGAACCGACCCCTCAGCAACGTGCTATTCGGTGCTTTTGGTGGAGATAGCGTTGCCGTTGGTGGTGGCAATAGTGGTGCAGAAATCGATAAAACCTATCGTTCCATCGACAGTGAAGAAGGAGCAATGATGCTCGGTTATGCTCGCTCGGTAGTAATCGTTCCTGGTTACGGTATGGCAGTAGCTCAGGCACAACACGGTGTTAGAGAATTAGCCTCACAACTAGAAAAAATGGGCGTTGATGTTAAATACGCTATCCATCCAGTAGCAGGAAGAATGCCAGGACACATGAACGTACTACTAGCCGAAGCCAACGTTTCCTACGATCGCCTGTACGATATGGATGATATCAACACCGAATTCGATCGCGTTGACGTAGCTTTAGTTATCGGTGCTAACGATGTAGTCAACCCGGCAGCCCGTAACGACAACCGCAGCCCCATTTACGGAATGCCCATCATCGACGTGGACAAAGCAAACCACGCCATTGTCATTAAGCGCAGTATGAACACTGGTTTTGCAGGAGTGGATAACGAACTATTCTATAAAGATAAAACCACCATGCTATTCGGTAGCGCACAGGATGTAGTTTCGCAGTTGGTAGCGGAGGTTAAGCAATTGTAATTATTAAAATAATCGTATCTATCTTGTATATCGCCTCATCCATGAGAGTAATCTTTAAGAGGCGATTTTTCCATACCTGTTTTTAATTCTGAACGTATTAAATTAAATCAAAAGTATGCTGGATGAACAAATCTTTAGACACTGGCGGAGTGATTTGGGTTTTGATTGGCTGTCAGAATCACCTCAGAAATTGACTAATGACCTTCAACCATGTCTGAACCAAAGGGAACCAAAAAATAAAGCAGAACGCAGTTGTATCTTCCAAGCGGGCGTCGCTATGATGGCTGGCATTCGGCTTCTAAATAATCCTGATTTTCTCGACAAACCTCATTACACTCAAACTGCTGCTCTACAACTTATTTTGTACGGTTGCTTTTTTCAATTACGTGAATCAGTTGAATTCCCTCAAGTTAATAAAAATACTCAATTATCAACCAAACTCTGTGATTTTCTTCAGGATTTAAGCTTCTCAGAACTGCGAAACGCACTTGCACATCAGGGGGGAGATAATGGAGAAACCTGGTTTTACTTAGAAAGTCAAGATCAAACTATAAGATATTCAACACGAAAGTTAACGAAGAGTAGATTAGCTCCTGGCAAACTATCTGTGAAAGAAGCAATTCTTGCGACGGATTTACAATGGGTTTTGTATTCGCGGTCATATAAGATAGATATTGGCACTAGCAATACCTCAACTCAAGATTATCACTAACTCTTAACCTGTCTATACTAAAAATGCGATCGCTTTTGACCTGATTTGTATTTGAGATGCGATCGCTATTCCAATAACCAACCAAATAATTCACCTATAGTTAACTCAAAAGCTTTAGCAAAATCTGGTACAGGTAAAATATCCTTAGCATCTTCAAAAAATGCTGGCTGTTGCCCTTGAAAATAAACAAATACAGATTGTTCTTGGGGATCGATTAACCATCCTAATTGCGTACCGTGGTTTAAACAATGAAGAATATTTTTGGTTACTCTACTATGGCGTTGGTCGGGAGATAAAATTTCAATAGTCCAGTCTGGTTCAATCTTAAAAGCATTTGCTATTCTGCCATTATCTTGACGCGGAATTCTATCCCAAGCATATACAGCTACATCAGGTACAATAGAACGTCCGCCAAACGTACATCTTAACTCTGGAAAAGCTCTGGCAATTTTCTGGGATTTGAGTGCGCCGTTCAAAACAATAATTAGTTCTCCCTGTATTGTACTGTGTTCACCTTGAGGCATTGGTTTTTGAATAATTTTCCCGTCAATATATTCACTAGCTGGTTTGGTTTCTGGTAATGCTAAAAACTCGTCTAGACTAATGGGTTTAGAAGGAGTTGTAACCATAGCTCGACCTGCAATTGGATGTTGTAGTTAACTATCTATATTGTATTCTATCGATCGCCTAAGATTATTTGAGTACAGCGATAGCCAAGCTAAAATTACGACCTGAGATCGGCAATTGCTCTTAACTCTATATTTGAGGCGCGATTGGGCTTGCACATAGCCTTCGGATCGCATTTAGTTTTGATTACCTACTCAAACATACCCGTACCGACTCAAAAAAATACCCGTACCTCGACCCAAACAAAATTGCTTATGACTTTTACATATAGGGTTGAGAATTTCGAGTACACGCCTAATCATATTAATGCAAACATCTCAAATCCTCATATTTTACGCGGTCTGATATAAGTTAGCTATTAGTCACTAGTCGTTGGTCATTGACTACAAAGGACAAAAAAAAGACAAGCAACACGGAACCAAAGTTATGACAACCCAACCCATTTCCAACGAAGTCGCTTTGAGAATTGCCTTAGCATCAAAAGTGTTACCCGATGTCTCAGTAAGAGACTTGATTGAGGCTTTGCAAGTCAATCTCAATGAAGACCTAACAGAAGAATCTCTCAGCAAACTTACAGTAACTCAATTGAAAAGATCCTTTGGCAATATTTACGAGGTCGATAGCGAATGGGAAGGGGAAGATGCGGATAATAGCGATATAGCTGCTTTCAAGGAAGCAGTTAGAATTTTGTGGGGCGAAACGGGCTATTGCGATCGAGAATTGCCCATCAAACCCTATCAAGAAGGGGATATGCCCAACTCTATTAGAATTGCCGTCGCCTCCAATACTGGAGAACAATTAGACGGACACTTTGGTTCTTGTCATCGTTACCTAATCTATCAGCTATCGGCAGACGAAATTAGATTGATTGATGTGCGCTCGGCAATAGATGCCGATTTTGCTGAAGATAAAAATAGATTTCGCGTCAATTTAATTAGAGATTGTCCCGTTCTCTACGTTGTTTCTATCGGGGGACCTGCTGCGGCTAAAGTCATCCAGGCATATATCTATCCGATGAAAATAGAACAGGGTGGTGCGATTAGAGAAATACTAGCAGACCTGCAAAAAGCAATCGCGACTTCGCCACCTCCTTGGTTAGCCAAAATCTTGGGTGTCAGTGCTGATAAAAGGGTAAAAAATTATAAGGCTGTTGGTTAGTTAGCCCGATCGGAAATTTTACCCACCTTACCATTTTGGCGACGAAAAACAACAAACAAAAATTATGAACATTCAACAAAATAAACAAAGAATTCAAGAAATTCAGCAGATAACGGGGCTAAAACCTACAAATTTTGCCGATTTAATTCGTGTCGCTCAATTGATTTACGATCCTCGTGGTAGTGTAGCTAGCAGAACGGTGAAGGTTAATTGGCTAGATTTTGGTATTCCCAGTAGAGTTGCCAACAATTTGCGATCGCTAGGGTTGAAATACCAATACGAATCTCCTCATGTTCCTATCGATTTAGTTTGGAATGAATTAACACCCGAAACCCGCAGTTGGTTTATCGCTAATCGAAGTATTTTATGGAAAATCGAAGAATCATTCCCTGCTTTAGATGAAGACTAACAATAGAAGGCAGGAGGAAGAATTAAAGGACGAAGAATAAAGAAAAAATAACAAAGGGCATTCATGATGCAAGTTTTAGGAGCATTTAACAAGTTTGAGCAGTGCGTTCTCAATATGTCTCTGATTAACATCTGCGATAGCGAGAGTTATGTAGGGCAGGAGATGCGCCGACAATATAATGCTTGGAAACAGGCAACTGACGAGACGGTATATACTCCTTGGTTGGATGTACATCAGTTTACAATCTATTTACCCCATCCCTACCAGGAATATGAAGACGTTACTTTAGAAGAAGGATTGACTAGAGGCTACAACGTTGAAGTCAAACCAGTCCAAGAGCCAAGTGAATTATTCTATAACATTCACGAAGGCGGTCATTTTGTCATTGTTCTCAAACAAAAGCGAGTTAATGGAGATTTTGCGATCGCGGCTACAGGTATTTTTGTCCGCTCTCTGGGCATTCTCAGCCTGGATGTCATTATCGACCCCGACAAAGGAGAATATCAGTCGCTAGTTGTCAAACATCCGATAATTAGAGATTATCCCCAAGACTGGGAAACCAAATTGAGAATGTTTTTGAGGGGGGAAATTAGAGGTGAAGAATTGCCTCGTGTAGTCGGATATGTCGATCGTGGTTTGAATCGAGATTATCGTCCTCCTGCTTGGGGAGAGGTTTACCTGGCTGCCAGTAGCTTCACGGGTTTTTAAAGTTTCTTCTTTACAATAAAACTGGCGGTTGTTTTATCGAGATTGACTAAATATATGTACATTTTAGTTCTCAATGCTGGTTCTAGCAGTCAAAAAAGCTGTCTTTATCAATTAGAAGAATTACCCCCACAGCCGCCAGAACCTTTGTGGGAAGCACATATAGATTGGACGGTGGCTGCTAATTTTGGCAGTTTAACCGTTAAGAGTAATGGCATTAAACAACAGCTTGAGTTAGCTAACCGCGACAATGCCATAAAGAAAATGCTCTATACTCTGGTTCGCGGAGAAACTAAGGTTTTAGATAAATTAGAGCAGATCGAGCTAGTGGGACATCGGGTAGTACATGGAGGCGCAAAATATTCCCAACCTACTATTATTACTCCTCAAGTTAAAACGGCTATTGCCGAACTAATTCCTCTCGCACCCAACCACAACCCCGCACATCTTGAGGGTATAGATGCGATCGAAAAAATTTTGCCCGACGCGACACAGGTAGCAGTAATCGACACGGCATTTCATAGTCAAATTCCTCAAGCTGCCAAAGTTTATCCCCTACCTTACGAATGGTACGAACGGGGTATCCAACGTTATGGCTTTCATGGTACCAGCCATCAATACTGCGCTACTAAAACGGCTCAAATTCTCGATAAACCATTAGATTCTTTAAAAATTATTACTTGTCATTTAGGCAACGGCTGTTCTTTGGCAGCAATTAAAGATGGCATCTGTATCGATACCACAATGGGTTTTTCTCCCTTAGAAGGCTTGATGATGGGTACGCGCTGTGGTTCGATCGATCCCCAAATTTTGCTGTATCTCATGCGAGAATACGATTTAGACAGGGATGAGTTAAATCGATTATTAAATAAAGAATCGGGTTTACTAGGAGTTTCAGGTATATCCGCCGACATGAGGACAATTTTAACTGCCAGTGCTGAAGGTAAAGAAAGAGCGCAGTTGGCTTTTGATATTTACATCCATCGCCTCAGCAGCAGCATTGGAGCCATGATGGCATCATTAGAAGGCATGGATGCTTTAGTATTTACCGCAGGAGTCGGAGAAAATGCCGTTGCAGTCAGAGAAAAAACCTGCGATAAATTTGCTTTTCTAGGTTTGCAACTAGATCTAGATAAAAATAATGCTCGTCCCGTTAATGAAGATATTGCTACACCAGATTCTCAAGTTAGAGTTTTAGTTGTCCATACCGAAGAAGATTGGGCGATTGCTTCACAGTGTTGGCAGTTACAGTTAAGTTAGCGGTCGCTTTTACGAAAATTAAAACAGAATTTCTTTAAGACAAAAGTTGTTGACTCTTCCATGCTTTGAGAACTCGGTCATCAAACGGTTTCATCATTCCTCCAAAGCTACTAAAAGGTAACTCGCCGACTCCTCTTTCGTATATGGACTTTTGTTCGTTTTGAATATTTCTGGGTATTAAATTTGTCAGATTGTTGTTCCGATATGGATCTCGATCTACTCCAATACCAGTTAGCCATAAATGTACACCTATACCTTTGTTTTTGGTAGTCTCAGCCAAGCTGGCAACACCATGTTTGAGGCTTTGAACTATTTCTCGGTCAAAATTTTCTAAATTGGTAGAGACACCTAGTATAACTATCTTAGCTCCTATCCGTTCTGCAATTTTAATCGCTTTTTTCAGCCCAGTACTCGAACTTAATGACTTTTGTACTTGTTCTTCGCTATCTAGTTTTGGAAAATACTTACATTCAGCGATCGTTAAAATATCTCCTGCGATCGCTATCAGATCGATTTCAGCAAAATTATTTTTCTGGTTAGATTCAAATAGATCTCCACCAAATTGAATAAAACTAGGTGGATTGGCTATAAGAAACAAGCTTGCTGTTGCCAATACTGCTATTCCTCCATTTTGGATTAGCCGTCGAGATAATTCGTTTGGTACATAGCTGTATTCATGTTTTTCTATGCTTTCGAGTTGAAATTTTTCAAGGCAGCCTTGACACTCGATAAACTCATTTAATGATGAAATAGAATACCAGCTTTTAAGGACGCAGATAGGACATTTAAGTGCGACTCCACGCTTAACAAGACCGCTTGCCAAAAACTCTGGTAATTGCTCATTTATAATGCTCTGAGCTTTTTTATGGTCTATTTTGATTTTATCTCTGAGAAATTTAATTAAACTGGTAGTCCCTTGTCCGCTTTGCTCTGATTTTTGAGAACATAAAGCCAGTAAAGTTTCTACTCCTCCCTTGTTTACTAAAAAATAAATTTTTCTCAATCCGCCCAAACTTTTTATAAAGCCTTCAGCATATCGAGTATGTCTGTTTGCTTTTATGACAATGTTGGCAATACTGTTTAAATATCTAGAAATAATTACAGAATCAGGATGTAGGTATAATTTGCACTCTTTACCAGTAACACCAATTCCTGCAATTCCAATATCTGTGGCACGAATTGAAAGACTTGGGAAACTGATTCCTTGCTCTTCATAAAATTTATCTTCAATATCTATCAAGGAATTAGAAAGAAGAGTCGATATTTCTGGGGTTCTTGGGAAAAGAAGTTTGCTGCCTGAGTCTAAATTCAACTTTACATCATAACCAAAAGCAAAATCATTACTTTTTAATCCTAATGGAGTTTCAGGTAAAAAACGAATTGAATCATCGGAATGGATTTTTTGAGAACTTATTTTTGGAGAGTTAGTGTAAATAGCAACTTTTCGTACTTCTTGATAAAAGTCGCGGTAAGTTAAACGAACGGCAATATTTCTTTCAGCAACTTTGCTAAATATATATTTAATATTATTCTGTAGTTCTTTTGCCTCATATTTATTATTGATATTTACAGCAAGTTGAATCGCTTCGAGAGATGGTATTGCTGATAAAGCCAGATTCGCATAATGCTCAACATTATCTATAAACTCTTGTTTCGGAAATAGCAATTTATTTGAAGGATAAAACCAGCGAGCATTCCAAAACGAGGTTACTATATCGAGGTCATCATTTTCATAGAGAAATAAACACAAAGCTAAAGGCTCATCTAACCATCCTGAGCGATGAAAAGTTCCTCTTTCTTCTATTCTGAGATTTTCTAGTGTTAATAAAGCTGGATTTAAAGCTGTTGAAAGACACAAGCTTATTTTAAATAAATCTTCACAATTTAAAGGAGTTTTCAAAACATTTGCACCCAAGTGCCGAATTAAGCCCTGTTGATAAGTTTGAGTAATAATTCCAGCCTGTAAAGATAATGCCAAGTCAAACTCTGATGGAAATAATTCAACCACATTAAGATCGATATTACTGACAGGATTTGGATATAGACTATTTAATGTTGAAACTATATGTGGTAATTTTGCTTGCGTAAACGAAATCAAGTTTCCAACTCTGATATAAATATTATCCTCTTGTTTTACAAAGCTTTCAATCTCTTTTCGATGGATAGAGTAATTTAGAGCGGGATAATTATCGAGTATATGCTTTACGTTAGAAGAAAGCTCTCGCTCGTGTGTAAATAAAATATGGTCTGGATCGAATTTAATTAAAGATTTTTGTAGCTGTTTGATTTTTTCTTCATCGTCATAAACGGGAAGGATTGCATTTGCAGCCCCGCCCCACGTATGAGTATATAAGCTTATTGCGTTCTCAATATCTTCTAAACAAGTAACTAAATATGCTAGTCTTAGAGGCCGAGAACGCAAATTGAGTGCAATGATTTTTTCCTCAGCTTGCAGCATATTATTTATGATGTTTCAGGTTGTTCGCTTTAAATTAATTTAATACACTCAATAAATGGTTGCCAGTTGTCATCTTCTCTAATAGCTTGCCAGATAGACTCAATTTTTGATTGAAGTAACGCTGTTAAAGGATTAACTCGTTCCAATCGTTGGGCAATCGCTTTTATTTCCGATGGCGATCGCTCCAACAATAACTGATGATAGAACCAGCACCAACGCTTTAGTATTGCCACTTCTTCTCTAGATACCAAATATTCTAAATCCTGCAAAATAGCGTCGGGGTTCTCGCGCCATTGAGGGGCAAATTTTTGTCTGAGTGCGCTAAAAAATCCTTGGTAGCCGACTTTCGTGAGAAACAAAAACTGGAGGGTGAGATCGATTAATTCTTCAGTTTCGAGAAAAGATAGGCAATCGAATCCCAATTTCTGTAGCATTTGTTGATGGTAGTATCGGGTATAGAGTTCGGGGAAAGATTCTAAAATTGCTTCCATTTCTGATATCGGAATTACTGCCGCTAAGGGACGCTGCAACATTGCTAAATTCCAACGACAGACGCTTTGCTGATGGCGATAACTATATCTCCCCTGGCGATCGAAACTCGCCGCTGTAAAACAGGGGTTGTAGGTATCGATAAAGGCACAAGAACCATAGTCAAAACTCTCTCCAATAATGGACATATTATCGGTATTGAGAACGCCATGACAAAAACCCACCGCCATCCACTGCGCTACTAATTGAGCCATGCGTCTAACCAATGCGGCATAAAAACGGATATAGCTATCTGGTTGCTGCCATAGATGAGGATAATAGTATTGAATTACGTGGTCTAATAGCTGCCGAATTAAATCGGGGCGATCGTAATACTCTAAGCGTTCAAAAGTTCCAAAACGCAAATGAGAACGACTGAGACGCACCATAACCGCACCGCGAACCTTTTCCCCATTCCTGGTGATGGCTTCGGTTTCAATCAAACTCAAACAGCGAGATGTCTTGACTCCCAAACAGTGTAATGCTTCGGCAACCAAGACTTCTCGCACACCACTTTTAAGCGTCAAGCGACCATTTCCAGACTGAGAATAGGGAGTTTGTCCCGATCCTTTAGTGCCAAAATCATAGAGTTGACCGTCAATTCCCCGCACCTGTCCGTAGAGAAAACCCCGTCCATCTCCTAAGTATGGATTGTATTGACCGAACTGATAACCGTGATAGCGCAACGCCAAACGAGATTGTTTGCCCAAAAAACTGCCGCCAAAATCAAGGAAATGTCTGTCGCTTACTGTTGCTGAATTTAATCCCAGAATTGGCAGCAAGTTATCATTACGAAAGCGTAGAATATACTGGGAAAACTTAGCAGGTTCGACGCGATCGCAATATTCACTACCTAAAGATTCTAAAGCAGGTTCGTAATTAAGATTTAAAAAGGGATTGCTAATAGCCACTAATTACTAACCACTAACTACATACTCAGATTAAAAATGCTTGGCAGTTTGCTTATCGGGATCGAACTGATACCTTTTACCGCCATGAGTTTCCCCATATAAATTAAAGGTAATTGTCGGTTCTTCTCCCACTGCCTCGATGCTATGAATAGCCTCGGTAGTAAAGCTGATAATATCCCCTGGTTCGAGAATTCTTTCGCCAACGCGAGCGATTTTATCTGGAGATTCGTCAGTAGGATTGCGTTTCCAAAAAGTATTTTTTTGTTTGCCTTGCAGAACCATAACTACGCCCCAAGTTCCATGATTGTGAATTTGGGAACTCGTCCCTGACAAACTCATCTCTGTCTGGATAGTCATAGGAAATCCTACTTCATCGTGCAGCACTACTACCGAAACCCCTTTACTGCGATCTGGTTCGGGTAGTCGAGTTTTGACTGTATAGCAGTTAAGCACCAATTTTCTCACTAACATTCGGAGTCCCGATAGAGAACTTTCTTCATTTATTCCTTCTGATATTGCTAATCGCATGATGTCTTCTACTTCGGTCAAGAATCGATACAGCCGATATTCCTCTGCCAGTAAATCCCACTCTCGCACCGATTTACACAATAGACAAATACCGTCTTCTTTGACTAACCAATCTGCTGTTTTCATTATTTTTGTCCTTTATTAAAGGTGGGCAAAATTATGATTGGGCTAAGTTGTTTCGGTTACGGCCTTTAATTTGTCCCCCTACCTACTACTGTCAGATGTTCGATGACTATCTATGCTTTCTTTCTGCTATCAATACTTGGGCGATCCAATCGGGTAAATCTTCTAAATCGCTGTTGGTTTCAGAATCTCTAATGGGTGAAGAAAATTCATAGTAAGGCTCGCATTTACCATTATCGTATACTTCGACAAGCCAGCGATCTGGAAAACCATCGATCCCAATTTCAATATCGTAGCCATCTTTTCCTAAAGTACGAGTGGAGAGAATAGTAAACCAGTCACGATCTTCTGCTGGTACGTTCCACTCACTGGTCAAAAATTCAAAAGCCAACTTTTCGGCTGTGACTGAATCGATCATTTGTTTTATTCTTTATGCAATAAATAACCAACAATCATACGGGCGAATTGTCATTCGTTTCTACTAACTACTAGCTACCAAATTTTGTCTTTCCGATCGCAATATTTCGGCAATGCTTTCTGGCATTTCTTCCAACCCCGTGTCGCTTTCTGCGGCTTTAATAGGGGAGACAAAAGTAAAATAGGGATCGCAATCTTTGGTTTCATCGTAAACTTGAATTACCCACTTATCGGGTAAGCCTTCTACACCAATTTCCACCACGTACCAGCGATTGTCTACTTCGCGTGAGTCGAGAGTCACAAAAAAATCGCGATCGTCTTCGGGAATTTCCCAATCTTCTAGAAAAAAGTTTAATGCCAATTGTTCGGCATCTGTTGATGTTAGTTCCATTGTTTATAACTCTTTGTATTTAAATAAATTGCGGTTCTAACTGGTAACTCTATCTCTGTGTCTACCAGAGTGCTTATCGATGTGTAATTCACCGCCGACTGCCCAATTTTCGCGATCGAACTCATCAATATGAACTGTTACCCATTCGGGTTGGGTTCCCAAACTAACAACCATGTATCGGTAACTGCTTTAGCTAGTTGACTGAGGAAGCACGTTGAGGAAACCTTGACAAGCGCAAGTCTCGGTGTTGGCGTTTTTCTCTGTGGAATGTCCTTTGGCAATTTGAATGGTAACAAATGGCATTTGATTCCTCCTTTACCAAATTATTGTTGTTATCAATAAAATTAAGACTTTGACCAACGGTCACAGATTACTCCGTCGTTCTACAGCGGAGTAATCTGTGACTGCTTTTGATAAAAAAACAATTACTACTCAATTTCTCTAGGTTTTTCAGGAATTTAAGTAGTGTGTTTTTGCGTTCTGAGGGTGACGCGGAGCGCAATTGCATTTAAACTTATGAATTATGCTTCGCGATCGCTACAATGCTCTACTGTTATTGGAAACAATTGCTATCAATTGCTAGTATCAAAAACTTAACTCTTTACTGTCCATATTTTTAGTAGCTTCCGCTACCAATCCCTATATTCGTCTTCAATATTTAGAATCACTTAATATTTAAAACTTTTTGTAAAAGTCAAGTTTTTGTCGTTTGTCGTTTGTCCCTCCTCCTTCATCCTTTATTTTTTGTGTCCAATGACTAATGACTAATGACTAATAGTCCGCTTTTCCCAATAGCGAAATAAAAAGATCCACAACGGTAAAGATAAATTGAGAGCCATGAGGCGGACGGAATGGGCAACTGTAACGATTTCTGGGTTATGTCCCAATGCTAGAGCGACCAGGATCATTTCTGTCGAGCCTCCAGGTGCCGTTACTAGCATACAGGTTAACCAATCCCAGGAAGTAATCAGAGTGGCGATCGTAGCAGCTACAAATCCACTGACAATAGTTAAAGCTACAGAAAGTGTGGCGTAAAATAGGTTTTTTCGCTGAATATTTGCACAATTGCTCCACGCTTCTCCGACAGTAATTCCTAATAATATCTGACCGATTAAACTAATAATTTCAGGGGGATTAAAATCCAAATCAAAAGGTAAATAAGCGATCGCTGTTTTGAAAACTATTCCTACTATTAAAGTGCCAAAAAACGAAGCAGCAGGAATCCGCAATTTATAGGCAGTTTTGACTCCCAACCATGCTCCAATTATTGCCAAAAGTAATAGACATGAATAGACAGGATTGCTGTCTATTTTGTAGTCTGCTAAAGAGAAAGAGGCAGTAGTATTTACAGCAGTGCCAAACGTTCCAGCAATCAAAGGAATAATTAAGATCACGCTGGCAATTCGTAGTGTCTGCACCATTGCTACTTGTGAAACATTTCTACCATAATCGGCAGCAAAGCTAGACATAGTCGCCACACCACCAGGTACTGTAGCTAGCATGGCATTTAGTAAATTGATTTGACTAATACGAGCATAAAAATAACCGATGCCACTGCCACAGACCAGCATAAATAAGCTGAGAAAGATAAACAGTGGCAACCGAGAAGAAGCAGCTAGTAAATCGCTATCGGCGATCGCAAAACCAATAGATAAACCCACCATAGCTTGTCCAATTTTTCTACTAATTTTGTTAGGTTTTAAGACTTTTTTGGCAACAGCTTGATAAGCTTTAGCTCCAATTACTCCTGCACCCATGCCACCAAAAATCCAAGCTACACTTCCCAAACCAAGGTGCGCGATCGCTACACCCAAAAACCAAGCTAAAATTATGTTTGATATAAAGATTGAAAACCTGGTAGCGAACTGAGTCATTGTTTTAATCGGTGCTAGGAGCAGCCCTTTCAAGGTGTTGTAAATCATCCCAAATTATAGTTAGCTAAAAAAATACAGTTGACAGATGAGGAATAGCCAAAATGATTTTAGGGCAAGTATTTGAACGTTTTATAGAATAAAGCCCTGTTTCGGTAATGGTTTGTGGACTGCTCGAAACAATTCTGTCTTTTCAAAAACTGGATGAGTTATTTAAAAAAAGTACCAAAACTCAATATTATGCCAAAGAGTTACTCTTCTCAACTGTAGTTGAAATAATGTTTATCTTGTCATGATGATTGCGATTCCTCTACCAAAATGGCAAGTTTTCAACCAGATAAATTTGATTTATTTGACCAAAATCCTGCAAGATTTGGCAACTAAAGTTAATTTAGCCGTCTTTGTGTCTCACCCTCGCTTTACGAAAAAAACTAAAAAGTGGGATAAGAAAACTCGTTAAACCAAGAAGCCTCATGTTTCTACAGCTAAAATTTTATCTTAAAATCAGACCTGAAAACAGACACTTTGAAAGGGCTGGTCCTAGAATAGATAAAATTCTTCCAATACTTGGAGTAACTGTTCCTCTAAAGAATTGAGTTGGGAACGATTGAGCTTTTCTAGTCCCTTTAACAACCATATAGCAGCTTCGTCCAGGTTTCCTACTTCAGATAAAGCGGACATTCTCGCCCCCCAATCTAGCATTTGCTCTGATTCGGCGCGGTTGAGTTTCAGAGGTACGAGGTCTTCTACTGAAACGACAAATCGATCGTCCCAGGTATCTACAACGCACTCATCTTTCCTTAACTCTGCTACGACACACCAACAATTTTTCTTACCTGGAACTTCCGAAGTTATGCGACAAATTTCCCCTGGAGAAAAAGGATTAACAGGAGGATATTTCTGTTTGAGATAAGCTTTAACTGCCTCTTTAACCATAATAGCTGGTGGTACTTTGCCCATCGCTAAACTGACAGCTATCACCCAAACTTCACCAGTTTCAATCGGATTTAAATGGGCTTGAAAAATTGGTCGTAGTTGCCTTTGTTTGGTAGGTAAGGGGTCGTTTAGACCATTGGTCTTTAAATATTCTTCTATAAAATAGTAAGTCTCGGCAGCTTTCATACAACGCTCGATGTAGAGCATTGTAAAACCAAAAACTGACTCGCAGTAAGATTTAAAATCGTCGTAGCGATCGCGATACAGTTTTAATCGCTCAATCGACCTCAGTGCCTGACCTCGAAGCACGAACCCCGTCCGTACCTGATGCTCTAGTTTATCCCTTAACTGCGACTCCTGTGGTGATAAAACATACAACTGCCTATATGCCCTTGCCCGATCTAATTACTCACTAATTTTAATACGTTTAGTGTAAATAACAGTGCTTCTTCGTAGTAAATTTATCAATTTGCTGTAGTGTTATTTTAAGTGTTCTATTTTAATTTATGCCGATTCGACACTTAAAAGATACTCTGCGTTCTCAACGACAACATCGCAATCTGGCTACAGTTTCTACTCTGCCTACGGTTAAAGCAATGGTAGACTGTTTTGAGAAATATCTTAATTTAACTATTGCTGATGGTAATGCTAGCGTTGATACGATTAAAACCTATCGCAGTCGTACTTCTCAGTTTCTCTCCTGGTGTAGAGAGCGAGAGCTTTATCCTGCTTTAGTTACCACTTCAAATATTCTTGAATACCGCAAGCACTTGGTTGATGGGGGAAAAACATCTCCCACAATTCGATTATCTTTAATATCCATTAAGCATTTTTACACTGCTTGTAACCAAGAAAAACTGGTCAAGGATAATCCTGCTATTGGGGTAAAAGCACCAAGAGAGAAGCGCGAAGTTGGCAGCACCATAAAGTATTTGACACATGAGGAGCTACAGCAGGTATTTAATAGCGTCGCTCCTATTCTGAAAATTCGAGGAGATAAAACCAAACAAGTACAGGTATTGCGCGATCGCATTTTATTGGGCTGTATGGCACTTCAAGGATGTCGCAGTGTCGAAATGTATCGGGCTAATTGGGGTGATATTAGCGAATCTGGGGGTCAACATTATCTCAAGCTAGATGGCAAAAACAGCATCAGAACTGTGATGTTAAGGAAAGATTTGGCAGAGGAAATAGTCGAATATAGGAAGGTTTGTAAAAAAAACAATGAAAAGCTTAACTCAGCCTCACCCTTGTTTATTTCCCTATCCAATCGCCGTTACGGTCAACGATTATCTAGAAGCGGGATCTCTCATCTTGTCGATAGCTATCTGGAAAAATGTGGCTTAAAACACACAGATTTACGACGCGAAGCTAGTACATGCGGGCAAGCCCTTTGTTTAGGAGAACGAAATCTTTCCCCCCATAGTTTGCGACATACCGCAGGTACATTGGCATTGAGAGGTGGTTCGGAGCTAAGGGAGGTTCAGGATTTTTTGGGACATAGCGACCCAAAAACTACTGCCATATATACTCATACTCTTAATTCTCAAAAGAATAATCCTGCGACCAGGATTGAGATTGATTTTTGATAGTTATGAGTTTTGGAAAGAGCAAACTCATATTCTAAATTTTTCTCTAGCAAGAATTTTAAAACTTATGGTTATTACAGCAACTTAATTCGTTATGAAACTATGACTTATTTAGCAAGTGATTCTAATTCTTATGAGTTACCGCCTAGAACTACTCTTCGTAAAGCTAATTTTACCGATGCCGAGCGAATCAAACAAATGGTTCGCGAAGAAGGACTAAATCCTCTTGAATTAAACTGGTCAAGATTTTGGGTAATCGAGAATGAAGGAAGATTAATAGCTTGTGGACAATTGCGTCCTTATAAAAATTTTCAAGAGTTGAAGAGTTTAATCGTCGATGATAACTTTCGTAAAAGGGGTTTAGGAACATATTTAGTTCGGCATTTAATGAAACAAACTAGTGTTCCATTATACTTATCGTGCGGTAATGGTTTACTGTGTTTATCTTTTGGTAATAAAAAAAGTAGTGACAGTGTAAAAAACTTTTATAAAAAAATAGGCTTCACTCAGATATCCTGGTGGAAAGTACCCTTTTTGTTGAAACCAGAGTTTGGTTTATCTAAATTAATTGCTACAGTAAAATTGAAGCAATTAGCATATATGCAATATTTACCAAAATAAAGATAAAAATTGAGTTTCAATTACTGTATTCTTACTATTATTTTATTTAATGACTACCTGGCTAGAATTTTATTTTATTTTTATTTTTGATAGTCTTATGACAGCATGGGAGCAGTTAGCGAAATTAATAAAGAAGATTACTTGCAATCGTCCATTTTTAAGATGGGATAGAAGAAGTAGTTCAGTAGGGTTGTCTATCCGAGCGGGAAAGTCTTTCTCTCTAATTAAAGGAAATATAAATTTTAAAGGCGGTGTTTTTAAACAACAAGGTAAAATTAATATAGGTAGTGTTGATAGTAGTCTTGTAAGAGTTTGTAAAACTATTTCAGCCAAATACATTTAGAGCAATAGCTTTAGAAGCGATCGCCACATACAATTACAAATATTGGCGATCGCTATTATTAAATCTATTGCTTTCTCAAAAGTGAATATTCTATAACAGACTTAAATTTTCATACCTAACAGCAATATCAGGATTATCAGATTTGGGTGAAGCTTCGTTTTGATAAACTTCGCGAAAGGATAGTAAATAGTAATCTCCAACTTTCTGATGGCGATCGATGGTGCGCTCTTTTTCTACTACTTCATTAGTTTTAGGATTATAAAAAGTAGCGAGATATTCAGATGATAGGTATCCTTCAGGTGTTGCAGTGGTTTCTAAAGTATCTACCGTAACCGCCATCTCCTCTCCCATAGGTCGATTGACTTGAATAATGGTTCGATCTTTCACTTTATACAAAGAACTATCATCTCCTATCTTCTCGATTTCTGTTGTCCCAAAATTTTCTTTTTGAATTTTGAAAGTGCTTTGTCCATGAAGCTGCTCAAAAGGAATATTCCTTCTATGAATAATTTCCATTAAAATTTGATCTTCAACCATTTTGGCAATTTCTAGATCTCCTATACCTTTTACCTCTACCTCCAAATTAGGATACACTGTTATAACTCCACGCTCTTCTTTTCCACCATAATTTGCTAAAACTTTAGCAGTGTAGCCTGGGAAATTTTGATTCCATGTGTAACGATTTCTATATGCCGCTTCAAAAATTGCCTTAGCCGAACGTGTATTTGTACTATTAATGGTTTCGTTGGAGTTTACAAATCTCGGATAAGCTACAACTGATACGGAGGCAAGCAATATACTTAAAACAGATATGGTTAGCTTTCTCATCTACAAAAATTGACAACTAAATTTTGCTAGTTTTGTTGTTTAGTATACTCAAACGTTCTAAAAAAGGTTAGTTTATTTTAGTAATAGATTGTATATTTTCAGATAAAATTAGAATTATTAGTGTCAATTTTAAAACTAACATAAAAATAGCACTTGTTTAAATCTACACTTGGAGTGTCTAATGTTTTTTAGTTCAACCAGAGGTTATTGAGATTAGATTTAGTTTTTAAAAACTATATTTTGTATTTGATTCATATCATGAAAATTTCTTTACACTGGCTCGTCTTCAAAACAATTTTTATTATCTGTTCGGTAATTTATCCAGCTTCAACTAAAGCTCAGGTAGTTCCCGATCGTACTCTTTCTACAGATGTAAATCGAAACAATAAAGTTTTAGAAATTACTGGTGGAAACACAGTTAAAAACAATTTATTTCATAGTTTTGAGGAGTTTTCAGTTCCTACTGGATTAGAAGCTTTCTTTAAAAATGCAGCTAATATTGAAAACATTTTTTCTAGAGTAACAGGAGAAAATATTTCAAATATTAGCGGAGCGATCCGCGCTAATGGAAATGCCAATTTGTTTTTAATGAATCCTAACGGTATAGTTTTTGGTAAAAATGCCGCTATAAATGTTGGTGGTTCTTTCATAGCAACAACTGCTGAAAGTATCGAATTTAAAGATGATACGAGTTTTAGTGCAACTGATTTGTCTAAACCGCCACTGTTAACAGTTGAGATACCTATTGGTTTGGGTATGGGTAGTAATCCTGGAGAAATTATCAATCGTTCTCAAGTAGTAAACAAAGTAATTGATTCATCTGAAGCAGTCTCTTCTGGATTATCTGTCAAAGAAGGCAGAACTTTAGCATTAATAGGAGGAAAAATAACCTTAGAAGGTGGAAATTTGACAGCACCTAGTGGAAGAATTGAGTTGGGAAGCACTACTGATAATGCAGTAGTAGGTATAGATAGCAGCAAAAATAATTTGAGTTTCAGCTATAAAAATGAGTTGTTTAAAAATATTCTAATTGGCAATGAAGCTCTAGTCAGCACTAGTGGAAAAGGAAATGGTTCTATTCAAATCGTGGGAAATATTGTAGAACTAAATGATGCTTCAGAAATTTTGAATGATAACTCTGGTGTAATTTCAAGCGGAGATATTATTATAAAAGCTATAGAAAGCATTGCTTTAAAAGATTTATCTCGTATTTCTTCTTCCGTATTTAGTTCTGGAAATGGAGGTAATATAATAGTTGATACTAAGAAATTAGATCTTACTGGTGGATCTAGTGTTAATGCTTTTACCTTTGATAAAGGCGATACTGGAAATATTGCCGTGCGAGCCAACCATTTTAATCTAAGCGATCTTGTTGTTTTATCTGACGAAATTAGATACAGTAGTGTAGCTAACAGAGCCGAACCAGGAAGCACTGGTAATACAGGAAATATAAATATTGCTACAAATAAATTAGTAGCAAGTAACGGGGCAGATATTAGCATCGCTAGTTTTGGAGCGGGAAATTACGGAAATTTAAGCATATCTGCAAAATCATTAGAATTTTCAGGAGCTTTTTCTTTAGAAAATTCTTCCATTAGTAATAGAAATTTTAGAAGCTTGCCAACTGTGCTAGAGGCAATTGCAGCAGGAGAAGGTGATTCTGGGAAAGTTTTAATTAATGCTGAAAAAATATCTTTCACAAACGGAGCTTTAATTTTCGCTGCAACTTTTGGTTCTGGAAAGAGTGCCACAGTAAATATTAATGTAGAAGAAATAAATTTTTCTGGCACGTCAAATGATGGTCAATTGTCTAGTGGTATTTTTGTCTCTACTGGAGGAGAGAGTGAAGGTGGAAGTTTATCTGTTAGTGCTAAAAAAATAACAGTTAGTGATGGCGCAGAAATTTCAGGAAGAACCTTTGGTGAGGCTATGGGAGGAAATATACAGCTCGATGCACGAGATTTTCTGTCATTGACAAACGATAGTAGCGTAGTTGTAGACTCCGATTCTACTGGGGATGCTGGTGAACTCAGCATCAATGCTTCCGAAATAAATATAGACAAGACAAGCGAAATTTCAGCCTCTACTGCATCGGGACAGGGAGGAAATATTAGACTCAACAGCGATCGCTTATCCTTATTTAACCAAAGTCAAATTTCAGCTACAGCAAGAGGAGAAGGAGATGGCGGTAATATCGGTATCAATACAGAGAATCTAGTTTTAGATAGTAGTAAGATCGATGCGAATGCTTTAGAAGGTAAGGGGGGTAATATTACCATTAATACTGAAGTGTTGTTCGTCTCGCCCGACAGCAATATTACCGCTACTTCGGAGTTAGGGATTGATGGAACGATAGATATTAATAGTCCCGAAATTAGCCTACAGGGACAGCTAGAACCGAGAGAAGTCGAGGTTGTCGCAACCGAAGAAGCATTAGCCAATAGCTGTCTATCACGGCGCGATCGCCGTACCGTTTTAACGGTTGGCGGTAGTGGGGCTTTGCCGCGTAGTCCAGAGTCCAATTATAGTGGTACTAATTTCACGCTAACAGGGGTACAAAGATTACCTCAACTGTCGCCAGAAGCAACGAAATCACCCAACACCGACAGCTATCGCGCTTCACAGCCTGCCATGATMCCAGCCGATACGCTGATAGAAACAGAAGATGGGAAAATACTTTTGGTAAATGCCAAGAATAGTAAAGCAATGCCTGTTTTCTGCGAGTCATGAAAAATCAAAGAAATCGGTATAGCTTTGTTCGCGGTGATAGTTGCGGTTATGAAATTTATCAAGGTTATGTTGCTGATGATGTTGGTCGATTTCAGCTTTGCGTCTTTTGACCACACGAACAATCGTCACTTGTGAGTTAATAATATCTTTCAAAGGATTAATACCAATGTACCATTTGTCGTCAGGAGATTTGGCGCGATTGTTGTGAGCCATGATAGTATCGATCGCCCGATTAAGAATAGCTTCAGTAGGTAATTGTTTATCATCAGGGGACTGTTGGTCAGAGGATTGTTGGTCAGAGGACTGTTGGTCAAGGGACTGTTTATCAGGGGCTTGAGGAACAGTAACATCAGAGGAGGAGCTATTAGAAGAGGTAAACTGACGCTCTAAAAGAAGGTCGAGTTTATTGGTCAGTTGAGACATAGACTTAACCAAAAGTAGCACCGTATCGGTAGGATTCTCCAGTTCCAGGCTCTTTTCATCGGAAGAGACTAAATTAGAGCCTGGAGTAGGAGCGGCATCATCAACTGAAGCTGATTCTTCAGTCACTTCTACTGAATCTCTTTGTTCTTCGATTGAATCCAATTTAGCCTCAAGAGAAGAAATACGAGCGCGAGCATCATTTAACTCTCGTTCTAATTCTTGGGCTTGTTCGGCTTTATCCATGAGGGCAATTACAGCATCATTTTCTGACATATCTTTACCTCGAAAAGTTTGAAAACGCTCTTTAGTAGAAGCGTAAAGATGAAGAATAGTACGTTTTGGTTTTGGAGCAGTTGTTGTCGGCTGCTCTTGTTGGTCGGATTTTATTTCAGTAGTAGGTGGTTGTGAAACTTCTTTATCGAGCATGACTCCCATCGAGTCAATTTGTTTGCCTTCTACGTCTACTAAATAGTAATGGAAATAATGTTGAGTAGAAGGAGAGTTTGAGTTGGCGATTGCTTCATCGCCAATTAAATGACCCAAACAAGAAGATAAAAATCGCGGAAAAGCAGCGCGATTGGGGCAGAAAAAATGAGTGGCAATTTCCCCGTAAACACCTCTCAAATTCTGAATCGTGACTCTAGATTCGCCATGTAAAACTGAAACAATATTGGTATCTTGGAAATGCCGCTGAACCTGATAGTTAACCGCCGCATTCATTGAATCGTTTATTTGTCGAATACTGGCAGAGCTTAGGGGTTTAATCTTGGGAAAAGCTCGCAGCCGTGCGATCGCTTTAATTAGTTCTTCAGCAGGAACGAGAGAATAAGTAGAATAAGCAGGAGCTTTGTCCTTTTTCTTTAACTGACCCTCAAAAATAAATTGGTAGGGAGAATCGGCAGGAGATGGCAGAGAAAATCGACCTCTAATCAGTTCGGAGAAACGACGACCAGAAGCAGCAGCAATCCCCGTTGCCAGTTCGGGATAAGATTTACTATTTAACAATTCTCTAGCTTTGTCTGAATACTGTGGAAGTATTACGGGCTGAGGATGGTCCTGCTTGAGATTGTTGTTGGTAGTAGTAGAGCGTTTCAGACTAACGTAAAAAGGATTATCGTATTTAAGATACAGTTGAGCGTAGTGAATACGAACATCTGAAAGTTCCCCTGTATCGCGATCGGGAACTGGAAGCAAATAAGAGTTTTGTTGGTTAAGGATTAATTCTTTTCTAGCGATCGCATCACGGATGAGATTGATGTAAAGGGGATGATGATTCTTGGCGATAGTAGCGGCAGGATAACCTCCTTCTAAAAGCGCGGTTTCTGCTTCACATAATTGGCGAATCGTATCTTCCGTATCTTGCTTCTGTTGGCTTAGTTCTACTAAATGAGCGAGAAAACACAATGCCAGAGAAATTAGTTCGTTTCTGCTGAGTTTTTTGGTTCGCTTTTTGGAGATTTCATCGCTCGTCAGACCACTTTGCTGCAATTTATGCAGTCGTTGCTCGTACTGCTCGACAATCTGACTTCTAACAGTAGCCCATCCCGAAATAGCGATATTAGATTGCAAATCACTAATTAACTGCGGTTCGGGAAGAGTTGGCTTGGAAGTACGTGGCATTTATGAAAGTAAAATAGATAATCATATCTTAAATCATATTTTTTAAATATGGTAGTTAGATCATTTGGATAACTGAATAGATTGCGATTGCGAAGCAATTATCGATCGCTGGACTTTTTGCGAAACTTCGATTTCAGCAGGATTGGTGAACCTTTTGTATTCTCCTAATTCTCTCATTTGAGGGATGCTCTCTATGATAGGCAGTAACTGCTTGGGATTCAATACCAGACTCAATTGGGCGATCGCTTCCCACTCATCAAGAGAACAATTATAGCTTTGTAGTAAAGCTATAAATGGCTTTGGCAAAGAAATCATACCGAACTCAAGTGACAAAAATTTCTCCGTACCCGCCATTAATTCGTCTGTCGAGTATACAGTGCGATCGCCATTTTCCAGAGAAATTTGTTGCAATCTCGCGGACGTAGGGTCTAAAGGCAAAGTTAGTTGTTTTGGTTTAGCTTTTTTGGGTAATATTACACGGTCTTTATCTCTGGGATAAAGCGATTGACGAATTTTAGTGGCAGGAGCGATCGACTCGAATTTTACTCCTGCCAATGGCAAGAGTTCTGCTTCGTCGCTTTCAATAAAGTTTTCGCTAACTTTCTGGCTTTCTTCCTTACGAATTTTGCCTACTGGAGTCAATTCTAAGGTAGTCTGGTAGGTTGCAATCAGAGTAGTTTGGTTGGGTTGTGGTACACAGTCACACCACTCAACAACAGCATCTCGATAGTTGCAGGTTCGATTGACTATTGTGACTAGCCTTCCTTGATGCTTTTGCATCCAGGCTTCTACGGTAGGTTTCTGTTTTTTGAGCAGTCGATTATTATTGAACATTGAGGACTTCCTCCTTGACAATCTTTATTGCTGAAAGGACATTTTTGATTTGATACGGTTTGGCATCAGAGCCTACTTTGCCAGATTGAATGATGACGACAGAACAAACAGAATGTCGCCAGATGCGATGACTGCCTTTGCCTCGGTTTCTTAGGCAAATAAAACCTGCATTCTTCAACTGTGATTGTAGTCTTTTAAGTTTCATTGGAGAGATAGGTGGAGTTGTGGTGTGGTTTCGGATGAATGAAAGTGTTCGGCATGAGCGATCGCGTCTTTAAGCTCGTTAAGGTCAATTTTCAAATGAACGTATTGGTTGTCCCGTCGAGTTTTAAGACTATCGATTTCAGTCTTTAAATCGGTAGGTGAAACAGACAGAGAGAAATGTTGAGTCTTCAGTTCCAGAAGGCTTTGTTTGCGGAGGCGATCGCTTAATCGAAACTGTAACCAATCATGTATATTGCGCTCGCGCTTTAATTGTTGAGAATGTCGAGAAATTTCCGCTTCTCGAAACTGAATCTGCTGAGAATAAAAGTGGATGAGTGAAGCAAGTGCATCAATGCTATAACGTTTTCTGGGAGGAAAAAAGTTGTCGAAAGCATCAGCTACAGCAGGGGGAATAGTAGAAGTGTCGCTGAGTGATTCGAGAAGCTCGTAAAATTGTTGGAGTTTAGAATCGGTATCGTAGAGATTCATAACAAGGTAAAAAAGTTCAGGTGTGTAAATAAATTCTTTCTACTGCTACTTAATTCTCAAGTGCTTACCTTGAGATGCCAATCGAGCAAAGCGAAGTCTACGACCAGATTCAAGAGCGTGTCGTACAGCATCACGGTCAACTTCTAGACGAATCTTACAAAGCTCATGAGGAACAGAACTAGGAGGAATGTCATCGATAATCATTGGTCTTTTACCACCGTTATCAGCGACAGTTAAGTTGAATCGTTTAGTTCTGAGCTTGTTCATTTCCTTATTCTGGAGATGAGCGAGCAGATAAGATTGTAGCCAGTTAAGGTTATGGCGATCGCTTCTTATCAATCGAGACAAACGCTTGAGTTCCTTTTGTCTGACTCCGATCCAATATTTCCGAGACTGTATCAGAGCAGCGATGTTGTCTATCTTGTCAAAATAAGCAGCTTCGGTTTCATCCTTGCGATTGAGTAAATCTTCAAAAGCAACTTCTAATTCGGGAGGAATAAAGGAAGAACTTACTGAATCGATAAGCTCGTTAAGTTGCTGTAGTTCTGAGTTTAAATCGAGTAAATTCATAAAAAATGGGGTAGTGAAAGTTGGCGTAGTTAGGTTCTTTTAGTTTTGAGTTCGGTAAATTGAGCTTCGAGCCTTCGATATTGTTCGGCTAGAATCAGATGGTGTAGTTAACTCCTAGACAAGAACTAAGAGTTAACTAATGATGTCGGGATTAAAATACGACTTCTTCTAGCGATTCTTCAAAGGGCGAGGTGTCGGGTTCATCTGCATCGTCAGCAAGGTCATCTTGGAATTTATCGGCAAAGCCTTGATGTTCTTCTGAAAGAGAAAGAATCAATTTTCCTGCTTCCGAACTTTTAGGAATGATTAGCTTTCTCAAATTAGAAGGGACTAGCTCTACTTGGCGACCTCTGCGTTCGACGGTAGCGATCGTTTTAGAAGATTCAGCAGCAGGAGCGATACGTTGTTGAGGATAAATAAAGGGAGCTTTACCTTCGGATTTGTGTAAGCCAAAGCTCATTGAGAGAGCAAATAAAGCATGAGCCGAATTACTTAGACTTTTGACGGGAAGTTTACGAAGTTGAAAGAAAACTTTTTCAACCTCATTACGAAACAAACGTGTTTCATCACCAAAAGCCGCACCTACACCAGCATTCATGCCAATGCGAAAAGGAATTGGATGCAATGGTTGGTTATCAGTACCCAGAAACAGAATCAAATAGCGAGTACGCAGACGATAATTGTTGCGATCGCTAGTGGTTTGTTCGCCAAGTTGAGTAATTGTCCCACTCTTGTACGCTAGTCCCGCATATCGCCAACCTTTATCAGTCTTACTTTGCACCTCAATATTGGAACGATGCAGAATCGAGAGCCGAACTTTTTTGGTCAGAAAGCCATCGACGGAGCGAGTATCTTTTTCGCCAAAAGTTAGGCGAATTGGTACAAAACTATCATCAGGATTAAATTGGGCAAGTTCTGCTTGTTCATTGGCAATAAACCAACCCCAAGGAGGATTTAATTGTTCGATCTGAGCGAGAGAGAGATTAGGAGGATTCTGGATTTGAGCGTAGGGAAGACTATTGCTAGCAACAATATCTGCATCAAATTCTGAGAGTGGATCTAATTTGGTATTCATGGTTTTAAAGTTGGTAAGAATAGAGAGGGACAACGAGTTTTGTTGCCCCAAGAAAATTAGAATAATTCTGTAGTACCGATTGTGTAAGAAAGTTCGGCATAGCAAAGCTCTTTTTCTGCCACCCATTCAGGAGCTATCCAATTTTTATCGAGTGCAGAAAGCTGATAAGACCACTCCGACTCATTCAGGTAATTGTCAACAGAGGAATAACATTGAGGATTGTGCCTTTTCTCAACAATCTCGAATATTGCCCATTCAGTGTGGTCTTCGTCGGAGTCAACGATTTTAACCATATCCCCATAATCGTATTTAGAATATGGAAGGGCAAGAAGCGACCTGGACTCAGAGTTAAGATCGCAGTCATTAGTTCGTTGGTGGTGTCTTCTAGTAGCATCGTCCATTAGATGACACCAGCCTCGACCTCTTTCCTCGTTGTAATCTTGAAAATAAGTGCATTTAGCACAGGTGTCAGATTGGCGGATTAAAACTGATTCATCGTACCAACTTCCGTCATCGACTTTGTATTTCCAGTAGGGTTGTTCGAGTAGTAAGCCTGAAGGGGTTTTGTGTTCTATCAGTTCTATGGCGCAGATAGTAAGAACTTTAGAAGGATTAAATTTGTTAATGACGCGATCGCTGAAGACAAACTTCGGATGTGGATAATTGTACTCAGTTTCAGAAGGATGGATGTCTGGGGTAAATTCAATGGTAACGAGCGGGCAGTCTGCTTCTGAATTTTGATTGTGCCAATCATTTACAGTGAGTGGCGATACTGTAGGCTTTGCTGCGGTATATGTCATGATTTAAAAAGTACCTTGATTATGTAAATCGAGTGTATGGAGAGTAGCAGCCGTCCAAAGCTATGCTGCTCTCCTTTTTAATGAAAAAACAAAAAGCGATAAGTTGTTGAGGTTTATGTAGTTCGTACTCTTAAGTAACAATCTTTAAACTCGAACTAATCCATCGCTACAGTTACTATGTTAATCGCTACGATTGAAAATGTCAAGTGTGTCAATTACCTCAGTAATTGCTATGATTGATATGTCTGTCGCAGGCACAGAAAATCTTTTAAAACTTGAAGTTAAAATTATGCCTATGAATAAAGTTTTAAAGAGGTTGTGTATGCCAATTAAATGGCGACTGGCGGTATTGATGGCAGATCGAGAAATGGACTATAAGGAACTAGCAATGTTGACTGGATTTCATGAAAAGACAGTGAGCAAGCATAAGAACCTACGTGTAATGCCGAGCCGCTTGGAAGATTCAACGCTCTTTAAATATTGTCAAGCTCTAAAATGTCAGCCTGGTGATTTACTGGTATACGTTCCAGAAGAAAATACTGAGGTAAAAATCAACTAAAAACGACGGTAAAAAGCAAAAAGCGATCGCTGTTCTTTGGCGAGATGAGCGATCGCTTTAAAACAAACCATATCCCAAAGGGGGAATTAATGATTACTTATATTTTACGAGAGGTGCAGCAAAAGTGCATCTCTAATTCGGTACAGCAGTCAAAAATCTGTTTAAATCGCGGAGGTGCAGCATGATTGGCTTCATCTCACCGTTTAAAATTCTGGATTACACAGACCGTCTAGAAATAGTCAAAGAAACAAGTTCTGAATACCACTGTAAATGTCCTGTGTGTGGCGACGGTGGTTTCAAAATTGAGAAGAAAACTGGCAAGTACCAAGCGTTCAAGTGCGGTTGCGAAGTCAAGGATATTAGAGAAGCTATTCGTCCCTGGAGCGAAGTTGAAGAAGAACGAAAACAGGGCAATAATTCAGGTAGCTTGGCTCGAAAAAAGCTCGACCATCCATATTCATCTGCTGAAGCGATTTTTAATGAAATTAGTTTGGCTAAATTACCAACAGCAGCCGAAGATACGCCCCAAGAGAATACGGATATAGAAGTTCCTCAATGGCTACAAAAACAGGGGATACCGAGTAACGCACTAGAAACCCGTTACTACTACTCAAAAACGCAGTGGGTATCTCGCTTCGAGTGGCAAAGCGATAAAGGAAAAGAGAAAACTTTTAGGCAGGCGCATAGAGCATCAAACGGTTTGGTACGGTGGAAAAAGGGAGCAAAAGATTGGAATGCCTATAAACAAAATGAAGCTGCCGCTAACTGCCATAACAAATGGTTGCTGGCAGTTGAGGGAGAAAAATGCGTCGAAGCAGCAAGAGCTAGAGCGATCGCTGCTATTACTTGGCAGGGTTCTAACTGGAATAAAAACGCGATCGCCTCAACTATAAAAGCTCTCAAAAAATCTAGTGCAGAGGGATTAGTTTACTTCCCTGACAACGATGAAGCAGGAAGAAAAAAAGCCAGACTAATAGAATCAGTAGCCAACGAAATTGGTTTTTCCTGTCTGGTTCTCAATCCTCAAGATATTTGGTCAGAAATACCAGAGAAAGGAGATTTAGCTGATTGGGTAAAAGCTCATGGTCATTTAGATGCCGAAGAACTAATAGCCAAATTAGAGGCTGCTATTGAACAACAATACAAGCAGACTGAGCAACATGACGAAAAAGCAACAGAGCCGAAAACAGAAACCGCTCAGTCTACTAATGTTCCTAATTGGTCGCAATCAGATTTGGCTTTATGGTTAGCAGACAAGTATCGATCGCACGTAGCTTGGAATACGGAACTTCAGCAGTGGTATCGTTATAGTTCGGTAACAGAGGGAATCTGGAGCATTGAACCTACAGAATTTGTCGGGCAGTTAGTAAAGTTAGAATTGGAAGCGATCGCCATTAAAATAGCTCAGTCAAATCCAAAAGGAAAAAAACCAAGCTTCACTATTAGTTTTATCAATGGTGTAGTCGGTCTATTAAAAATGGATCTGGCAGTGCGTGTTTGGGACGAAGCAACGGGATTATTACCATTACAAAACGGAGTTTTAAACTTAGAAACCAAGAAGCTGCTGCCCCATGCCCCCGAACATAAGTTAACTTGGTGTCTGCCTTATGACTTTAATCCTCTGTTGTCCTGCTACCCAATACAGCAATGGCTAAACCAAATGTGTAGGGGTGACGAGGATTTAGTTCAGTTAATGAGAGCTTACTTGAGAGGTGTAGTAACAGGAAGAACGGACTGGCAGAAGTATTTGGAATTAATAGGACCTGGAGGAACGGGAAAGTCAACATTTACCAGATTAGCGATCGCTCTTGTCGGAAGTGAGAACACTCATACTACTACACTGAAAAAACTAGAAGGGGAAAAGTTTGAACCAGCTTCGGTTGCTGGTAAGAGGCTAGTTTTAATTAACGATTCGGAAAGATATGCGGGAGAGGTTAGTAAGCTCAAAGCTCTAACTGGTCAAGATAGTTTACCTTATGAAGTCAAGTACAAACAAAGCAGTGGTGGTTTTACCCCACAAGCAATGGTCATCGTGGCAACTAATGAGGTTATCCAAAGTAGCGACTACACTTCAGGTTTAGAAAGAAGAAGAATTTCGATACCGATGTTCAATCGGATTGAGAGCGATCGCCAGAAGAACCTAATCGAACATCGTAACGGAGAAATGTTCGGCGAGTTCGTACCCTATCTACCAGGATTGCTCAATTGGGTGCTAGAAATGGACGAAGCGGAAGCGACTGAAATAGTCAAGAACTATGAAACTGCTGTACCTTCTTTAGCAGTAATGAAGGCACAGACATTGGTAGAAACTAATCCCATCGCTGACTGGCTAGATAACAAGGTAATTTTAGATCCCGAAGCAAGAACTAATATTGGAGTAGCCAAGCGAGATAAAGACAGTAACTCTGACAATTGGTATTTACACAATGATGAATGGTTGTACCCTAACTATGCTGAGTACTGCCACGATACGGGTACTAGATCGATCGGGTTACGTAGGTTCGTAAATTTATTATCAGACCTGTTAAACAATCAGTTGAGATTGAATGTAGAGAAGGGACGCGATCGCCTGGGGTCATTTATTAAAGGCTTGAGACTTCGCGATCGAACAGATGATGAACCGCCACTAATTACTAACGGAGCAGTAAAAACTAAGACAGATTCTAGTAGCACGAATGTTGTTAATAAACTCTGGAATTTGGTAATAGATAAAGTGATGGCGGTGGTAAACGGAATAATGGTAGAAGAAGAATTGGCTGATGATGAGAATGATACCAGTAATTTAGAAACTACCGAAGATGCTCTAGTACAGGTAGCGGAAGATATTGAGGAAGTAGAAGCTGAAGAAATCTCTACCCAAAATGAAGAAATAAGTGTAGGCGATGAAATTAGCGTAGGCGATCGCGTGATGGTAGAAGATTGTCCTGCTTATTGGTCGTGGGCGCAACCATTTCAGGTGTTAGCTATTGAGGGTAATATGGTGGCGTTAGAAATGGTGGATGAGTTAGTCCACATTAATCGATTGCAAATATGCCACAACAAAAATTTAGAGTCGAAAAATTGATAGCGATTGATAAATATATCCTTGTGGTTTATTACACAACTGCACATTGTTATCAGTTTTCAATCATAGATGAAGTAGGAAAAGTTTATAGTTTTGAATTGGTTTGTTACAGTGCCAACGCTGTCGAGCAAGGTGGTAGAACGGCAATTAAAGCGGGTTTAGAGAGAAATAGAAGCGATTAGCCAGGGCGCATGGCTGAGTCTACGACTTGCGTATGCTTCCGCGATTGGCTTTGCCACCGCGCGGAGCGCGATAAGCCTACGGCATGGCTTCGCGATCGCCATTGCTCAAAAAGTTCGGTAAGCTTATATAGGCACAAAATATCGGGTGTTTAATATGAGTAAATCCTTGTCACTCTCTGCAAAGAAAGCCACTGAGATTAGTAAAACCTCCAAATCCCAGAAAAATTTATCACCCAACTTAGAAATAGACAAAACAACTAAAACCAAACTCAAAACCTCTCAGACTAAAGAATCCAAGAAAATCTTCCAAGCGATCGGAGTGATTGGAGGTTTAGTAGCAATTGCCAAAGAGGAACAACTTACAATCACCATAGACGGACAAAATTACCTTTTGGGATGTACGGCTACATCAAGACAAAGATACAAGGCGTTAGTAGAAGAAATACAGTCTCAGGGCAGCAGCACAAAAAGGGTGTCAGTCTATCCTCAAATTGGCTACAACAGAAAACAAAAAAGCTACAAAGTAGATTTTAACTTGGTGACGATTGCTACTTCAGAAGAAACCAGAGAAGGGATTTTTCAAGATTTGGCGGTAGGTGAATTCTATCTGTCGGGGTTTTGGCAGTATGTACCCTTTTGTGAAACTCCAGTCATTGCGGTATTGAGAAATTACAGTGACAAATTAGCTCAAACCGTAGAAAGAGTTGGGACTAAGAAAGCCAAGCAGCTATTAAAGCCAAATTACATTCCAGTAGATTGGGCAGATTCAACAGTGGCGGCGTTTAAATACAATCTCGACCTTGAAAAAAAGCAGCAGATGCTCCGTTATTTTGTGCGCGTGAAAGCGAAATTTAGACCAGAGAAGAATTACTTTGCAGTAATAAAACAGGTTGAGGAAAGCACAACTCAAGCACCCAAGTATCTGAAATAAGAACCTGTTTTAAGTGTCGGTCGAACAGCAGTAGAGATCTGCCTCTTCTGTAGTATATGTGCAGCAAATAAGTTTTAAGAGCAGTGAAGGGTGTGATGAAATTGTAATGGCTAGAAGCCCTGCCAATTATAGATGTGACGGATGTGACGGCAAAATAAAAAACTCATAATTAATCTAATCAAAGTATAACTACATTTTTATAGCTGGACAAATATACGAAAAAGTTTTCAATTTATCTGTCACAATTGTCCGATGATCGAGGAAATTGAAACCTTAGATACGGAATGAGCGAAGCGTTTTTACGAGTCTGTATTTCAAGTGCAATTGGAGAAACTGGAAAACAACAATCGGGAGATGTCTAATAAATTAGATGCAGTTTATTCCAGGACTGTCCTGGACACATCAGCAATGGAAGTTAACCTAATTTCTCAATCCCAACCGCTTTTTCATGCAGTTTTTGCATTATAATTTGATATTTTTGCATAATCAGGTCGAACTGAGCTTAAATCTCAACTAGGATTGTAATTACTTCCTTCTCACTCTATGTTTGAACGCTAACATTGGTAGCCAAACAGAAATTCAAGCTCTTAACGTCTGCTCAAACATCATGTAAACAAACTTCAAGTATATGGTTATTAATAATTCCAATTCTCAAAATCAAGCATTGCTTTGTGCTTATATTAATCTCACCTCTGAGATTCAAGTGGCTAAAATTCCAGAGAACCCTGAATTTGAGAAAGTTATTTTTCCCTACGAAAAACTTTTATTTAAGGCTTCTGAGGGAAGTGGGTTGAATATATTTATTGAAGTAGCTGGCAAGACATCTTTGTTCGCTTCAATTCCTTGTCAACAATTGCAAAGCCACGCTCCAATCAAATCTAATCGATAAGCCAGTTATAAGAATACTTACACACAACAAAGCCTTCGCTAGTTTTCCCCCTAGTTCATCCAGATTAGCCAGATTTGAAGTGCTAATTACAGCATCTCGAACCTGGGAGATAGCAACGGTCATTTGCTGTAAAAGATTTTTGTGCCACTGCTCGGATTTAGCTGGTGGATTGCGATCGATTTGTTTAGCGATTTTCTCAAAAATTCGTTCGATCCCAGAATAAAAACCATGTATGTCTAGCGCGATCGCGTCAAGGATGCGGGGTTAAGCATCGTTAACGTCAACTAAATTGATAGGGAAAAAATTATAGCCGTTTTCCAATATTATGTTGTCTAAAGCACATCCAGCTTTCTAATAAAGATGACTGGGTAAACCCCAAACGGCGAGGTCGATGTCAGAGTCTTCAAAAATCGATTCGACATCGGGTATCGAACCAAACAACACTACTTTACTAACTCCAAATTGCTCTTTGAGAACAAGAGCGCACTGACGAGCAATTGACCAACCTTGTTACTGTCTAACTTTCATTCGAGCTAAAAACTGTGGTCGTTCGGCTTTAGCTTTGAGAACTCGCTCAACGATTTGTTGTTCAGTTGTGGGATCTAAAATGTTCATGACTATGGAAGTGCGGTCGCGCTTTTTATCTTTCTTTATTATCTATCGCTTTTATCGCAGGGCTATTGTGCATGATTTACGGCGATAATCGTACCTCTTTACAGAGTGAAATGATAGACTTGCTAGATGATTTGATTTAACGATTGTCGCTTTCCCAATCTAAATACATAGCTTCGATTACTCTAAGCTTTCCTGTCTGATATATAATTTTACCGATTATCCGATTGAGATTAGAAAGAGACATATTAGAGTTAATATTGGTACTCTTAATTATCGATATAAACCCCGTCCAGTTTGAAAACTGGAGTTTTGGCTCAAAATCAAATAGGCTGATTAAGAGAAGAAAAATAAGATCGATTTGATGTTAAAAGTAGATTACGCTCGTTGGAATCAAAGCAAAGAGTTATTAAGAACAGAGGCATTGGCTGCCAAACATCCTCGAACAAGAGAGAGACTGATGGCATTGTATGAAATTAGTGAAGGGAAAAGTGCTACAAAGGTAGGGGAACAAACCCGAAGAAATCCCCAAACAGTAATGGAATGGGTGCATCGTTATAATCAAGAAGGTCTCAAAGCCGTCGAGTATCAAAGAACGGGAGGAAGAAACCCTTTTTTTCCGAAACGGTGCGAAAAGATTTAGGGAATCAAATCCAGAAAGCTCTTTTAAGGTCAGCATTAGCACCACAAGAAAGAGGGAGGAAATCTCAAGGGTTTCCACGTTGGACGTTAAAAAGATTCGTCCACTGGCTGAAACAGAAGTGGAAGATAAATTGTTGTCGAGAGACAGTCAGAAAAACTCTTAAGCAGATGGGTTTTTCCTGGAAGAAAGCGAAGAAGTTGCTTAATAAAGGCAATACCGCCAAAAGAGCTGAATTTGTCGAACAAATTACTGAATTATTAGAGGATGCACTTCATCAAAAGCGATTAATTATCTATATTGATGAAGCCCATATACATTTAGATACCGATGAAGGTTACGGTTGGTCAATTCGGGGAGAAAGGTTTTGGGTCAGCTCTAGTTCTCCTGGAAGAAAGAAAGTCTCTTTTTATGGTGTTTACCTCTATAATCAGGCGCAAACCAGAATTTTTCCTTATGAGAAAGCAGAGAAAATTAATACCATTGATGTTCTCAAAAAGTTGCGAGTCGAATTTCCCCAGCAACAAATAACTGTGGTTTGGGATGGCGCACCATATCATCGTGCTAAAGTGGTCACCGAGGCAGCATCAGCAATGGACATCCATCTTCTACAATTACCTGGCTATAGCCCAGATTTTATGCCTGTCGAACATCTTTGGCAATGGCTCAGAGAAGACATAACTTATCATGTTTGTTATGACCAACAACAAGAGTTAATTTCTGCTGTTGCTGATTTTCAGCATCTAATTAATACTACTCCACTGTTTTTAAGCGATCGCTTGTGGGTTAAAAAACACCTCGATCCAGAAGAAGAAAAACTACGGTTTTCAAAGTAGATGCGGTTTATCCAGAGTTCATCAGTGCGATCTCGATCGTATTTTAAACTGTCAATAAATTGCTATAAAACAAGAAAGGGATATTATCAAAGTAATCCCATAGCAATCTAATTTTCGAGAAGAAAAAATACTAACCTGAGAATTTCTTATAATCCTCATTTTGTTTTATGGGATTAAAATAGCCAATAATACAGTTGGGGTTTACAATACACAACTGTATGTGATTCTGGGATAAAAACCCTGCACCAGGATAAACCTCATCGCCTTCAGGAAACATTCCTCTAACTGAATCGATAAAGTCAGGATGACATTGTATCTGGATCTTATTCTCGCCTTCGATATTGAGTAAATTGAGACGATTGGCGATAAGTTCGTTGTTGAACTGATGAATTCTTTGGATTACCTCACAATCTAATTCTCTGTTAAAACTAATACCGTTACGAAAACTTTTGTTCTTTGGCAAAGCTATCTGTAACTTATTGGCTTCTTGTTCTAATATTTCATAGCCAAGTTTGAGATATTCTATTTTGGCAGTATCTAGTAAATCTAGACAGTTACCCAATCGTATGAAAGCACCGATCACGGCTGGATTAGAAACTTTACTACTGTTTTTAGCACAATCGAATGCTCTTTCATAGCTGCCTTCCCAAAAGTAAATACCGTGTCCTAACCAATCGTATTTATTCTCGCTACTAGAAAGATGGGTATTTTGTTGTATGACCTTATCGGCAATAGTGCGATCGCAGCCATGAAATCCGACAACTATTTGAGGTGAGACGTACACGCTATGCAGATATATTTAGGTCGCGAATTTTACCTTGCTCGTTTAAAATGCCAGCCTGAGTCAAAGTACGAGTAATATATTCAATAGAGGTGTTGGTAATAACTTTATTTTTAGACTTAGTGGGTTCGCCGTTGAGTGCAGCAAGCCTTTGTTGTAATGCTTCTTTTAGTTCCAACACAATTTATACCGCGACATATCTCTTGTACATAATTATATCTCTCGTAGCACAAATTTGGATGGAATAAATTAGTAAATTGCTTTGAAAATCAATGTAGGAGAAACAAATAATAATTACCTGTAAACGAATTATCAAGAGAAGATGAATTTTGTCTTCGAGTGAGGAAGATGACTTTTCAGATAGAAATCTCAAGTCTAAAATTGAATCAATTGAAACTCTTATGATAAATACCGCTAGCTGCTATGAATAAAAAGCTGGCATATATTAAATCCGCACCCAGACTAAGTTACAGTCTGGGTGTTATGATTTTTGGCAAAAAGTTAATTGTACGAATGATGAATTGTACAATTATTGATTTGTATAAATCAAAGCTCAAACATTAATAGTTAACTAACGGCTAGTTTTTCAGGATTGGTATAATAATTTTTGACTTTGTGGGCAGCAGTATGAAACTCCGAATTTAAGTTAGACTATTACTAGCTATTCGCTATTCGCGAATATAGAATAAAGATAGCAGTGTGAATCTAATTTCAGAATGCTCAAACCCCAAGATATTTTAGTTTTACTCAAAGTTTGTAGTTGGGATAAACAGTGGACTTATAGCGAGTTAGCGAAAAGTTTGAAGATGAGTTCTTCAGAAGTTCATGCGGCTTTGAAACGATGTTCCACAAGCGGTCTATACAGCGATTCGCGAAGAAGAGTTTTAAAACCCGCTTTAGAAGAGTTTTTGATTCACGGTTTGAAATATGCCTTCCCCACTCAACCTGGTGCTTTAGTGCGGGGAATGCCTACGGCTCATTCAGCAGAACCTTTAAAGGATTTACTAACAATTAGCGATCGCGATGTTTATGTCTGGGCATTTGGTTCGGGTAAGGTGAAGGGTCAAGAGATTAAACCTTTATATCGTTCCGTACCAGAAGCGGTATTAGAAGATCCGCATTTATACGAAATGCTTTGTCTGGTCGATGGCTTAAGAGTGGGCAAAATCAGGGAAAGAGAATTGGCAGGCTCAGAACTGAAAAAGAGATTGTATGACTAATCGGCAAATTGAGAATTTGGAAAGAGTAGCGGCAATTTTAGCTAAGGTTCCCGAACGATTCGTTTTTACGGGAGGCGGAACGCTCGTTCTTTATGTTGATGAAATAATACGAAATGAGTTACGACCGACTAAAGATGTAGACTGCGTGGTGGAAATATTTTCTCGTTCTGAATACTATAGATTGGCGACGATGCTTAGAGAAGCGGGATTGTCTGAATGCAGACAACCGAAAGCTCCCATGTGTCGGTGGGAATATGAAGAACTATTAATCGATATTATGCCTTGTGGAGTCGAAGTTTTAGGATTTAGCAATCGTTGGTATGTGGAAGCTCTCCAGAATTCAAATATTTATGTTTTGCCAAGCGGTCGCAGGATTTATATCTTCTCTCCTTTATATTTATTGGCAAGCAAAATTGAGGCATTTTTAGGTCGAGGTGAAGGCTTTTATTTTTCTAAAGATATTGAGGATATCATTGTTTTGCTCGATGGCTGTGAAGTTTTAATCAGAGAAGTTGAGGAAGCAGAAGGAGAAATCAAAACATTTTTACAGCAATGGTTTAAAGAGAATCAGTCCAGTTTGGAAGATGCTGTCGCTAGTTTTTTACCCTCCTCTAGTGTCAGTCGCGAAGAAAGAACGGTCGAGATGATTAAAAAGTTGGCTATTTCCGAATGACTATTTGGATTTGCAGCCGATACCATCGCGATTTTCTTTGGCAGTGGTAAAGTTAATCGCAGCAACCGAGAGTCATATCTAAGATACGGTTGAGATATGAGATAGGGGTAGTCAGGGTTTGGATATAAGAATGAGTTGAAGGGGGGTGTTAGTGGGGCGGTCGCTGTGGCTCATAGCTTGGTTGCAGTTGAGAAAACGAGCATTAACCCAATCGAGCCAAGAGAAGAAGCGGCGATCGCTTGAGCTTGGCTTAAGTTGATAGTGATGAGCGAGAGTAACGAGTTTGCCCCCAGATTTAAGGAATTGATAGGCGTGTTGGGTGTGGTTGGCAACATCACTACGACTAAAAGGAGGATTGGCAATAATGCGATCGTAAACTGGTTGAGGAGTGCTGCTAAGAAAATCATCGCCGAGTAAGTTGTAGCCTTGCAACTTCAAAGCTTTCTGTAACAGGGGATGCACTTCAAAGCAATCGATTTGTTTAACTCCAGAATTACGAAGTATTTGGCAAAGGTCGCCAGCACCAGCAGAAGGTTCTAAAACGCGATGATGAGGCTGAATGTTAGCAAGTTCGAGCATCTTTTGAATTAGCTCATAAGGTGTAGGGTAAAAGTCCCAAATACCTTGTTCTAGTGCAAATTGTCTAATGTAGTTGATTTCTAAATTAGTAAGTGTCTGCTTGAGACTGGTAATAAGTTGGTCGAGTTCTTCGGCGGTAGAAGCAATATTAGGAGAAAAACTATCGAGTTGAGCGGCAAGGGAAGTAATCATGTCGAACTATTCTAGGGGTTGGCAGATTTGGAAAAAGTTTTTGATTACAGGACACCATTCTGGTGTATGAAGTATTTCACCGATTAAGCGATCGGCTTTGCCGCTGGCTTCGCCAATCGCTACGGTGTGGAGAAAGTGGAGATAGTTAAACTAAAGCTTGAATAAGCTCTGATTTACGGGCATTAGAGACAGATTTGCCAGTAAAGTTATGAACTCGATGATGAAGGTTGTTATTGCGGATGAAAGAACGAAGCTCACGAATAGTCATTAAATCCAATGAAGGTAATTCTGGTTCTACTAAAGGCTCGGTGGTAGGATTGAGTAGAGCTTTGGTTTGTTGGTAAAACTCATCGGATACGGTGGAATATTGTTCGAGACAATCGAGAAAAGATAAAGTAAGCTCGAAAACAAACAAGCCACCAAAAGTAAATGCAGAGACAATGATAAAGCCGTTGATAAAATAATCGAGAGCGGTAATACTAGCGGATAAAGACATGAGAGAAAACCTGAAAAGTGGTGGTGGTTAAATTTCGATGTGTCGAAGAATCAATATAGTTATTATATCTCATATCTTAAATATGGTCAAGATATGAATAATAAATAGATTAAGGTTGCGTTGCCTCGGAGTGCGGTGGTGTAAGTAACCAGTTAGCAGCCTTAATAGCTTGTTGAGCGGCGCGAAAGAAAGCTTGTTTATCCTGCTGTAAAACCTCAAGCCAATTGCTGATGTAGCTAGCGTGGTTTTCTAGTTGGCTTTCGATGTGTAGCTGCCCACAAACAAAAGATGCGCCAATTTCGGCAATCAACTCCTCGAAGGCATAAGAGCAGCTACCAAACTGTTTAGTCTTCTCCCGATTTAGGCGCGATCGATGTCCCGTCCAATGTATGAATTCGTGAAGGTAAGTAGCATAGTAGGCGATCGCTCCAGAAAAGTTTTGATAGTGAGGCATCCGAATTTTATCGAGCGAGGGAATGTAGCAAGCGCAATTGCCACCGAAGGAAACTTGAGCTTGTTGTGCCTCGATTAAAGCTTCTGCTGCTTTTAACCTCGGCTCGGTGTTAGTTCCCGTCACCTGTCGTTGTTTTAGATAGCTAGCAATCTTGTCGTCGGCGTTAGTATCGTCGAAGCAATCAACATTAAAGACATTGAACCATTTATTAAAGACATTGAACCATTTACCAGTGTTGTAAGCTCGTTGTTGCTTTTTGCCTGTCTGCTTATCTTCTTCCTCAATGACAACCGTACCGCCCCATCTGAGATAAGTTGCCTTGCTACCCTTTCTAATCTTCCAGCCTTTTTCTTGAGCCTGTTTAAAGCCAATAAAGAAAGGGTGTTCCCATTCGTTGAGAGTAGTATCAATGCAGCAAATTAGCGGATTGATGCCACGATAATCATTACCCGTGATTAAGTTACCGTAGGGAGTAGCCGACCAAGGCTTGACCCAAGGCTTTTTTCCTTGAGAAAGAAGGGTAATTAATTTCTGAGTAATGAGGTCGTATTTGTCCGTTTTTAAATAGTTTTGAGATGTCATGATAATTTCTGAAAGGTTTTGAGAAAATAAATAGATTAGTTAGAGAGACATCGATAGGAAAAGCGATCGCGAATGTGGGCATTAAAGAAAGTACCTTGAGATTCAGCCTCGCGGAATTCATCAAAGAAATCGGAGGAGATATTATCGTATTGATAGACAGCACCGCGATCGAAGCGAATTAAAAGTACTGAGTCAGAGCGATCGTAAAAGATAGCAGCGATCGCCGAAGAATCAACTTCAATCCAGTCAGGTTCATTAGGTTCGATGCCTTGCTCGGCAAGACGTTCGAGGACATGGGGATTGTTAGAAGAATTAGCTATAGTTTGCCAATCTTTTTTAGTTAGAGAAAGGGAATGCTCGATTTGCTTATCTTTGAGAAAGTTTAGTATGGTTTTAGAATTAGGTGAGTTACGAGCTAATTGTTGCCATTGCTGAAAAGTAAGAGAAAGAGTAATTTCGGTTTCTGCCAGAGAGGGATCGATCTCAAAGTCAGAGCAAGAATAGATGGGAGAATTGTTAAGAGTATAGCGATCGAGGGTTTTAAGCTGTTGCCAAATTTTGACGTAGACAGGAGCGACACTACAAACTGTATCTTCAGGGTGATGAGGGTGGCGATTGGCTTCGCCAGTGCGCGGAGCGCAATCGAGATAACGGCATTGAGAACAATCAGTAAGAGGCATAGTATAAAAGTCGGGATAGAGAATAAGCGGAGGCAAGTTTAAACTCGCCTTTGAGGTGTGTTAACGAGGAGGAAAAGGAACAGCCTCAGACATCACGCGACGATAGGCGGAATAAGGCATCTTAAAGCAGCTTTCGACTTGAGAGAGAGTTGATTTATCTAAGTGTGATGTAGGGGAGCTAATAAAGCTTTCTACGATAGATTCGAGATGACTTTTGATTAGGGAAGCGATCGCGTCTTCATCAGCAATGCCGTCGGGATAATCGCTTTCAAGCTCACAAATCAAGTTTTCTGTAGCTTGTTTAATGTCTTCTTCAGTAATTTCGAGGTGTAGGTGTAGAGTCATGATAAATAGAGATATAAGATGTATGAGTTGAGATACGATGAAATATGTAGAGAAGAAACATAACTAAGGGAGGCGATTGCTCTCTCTTAATAGCAATCGCCTGTTATGCCGTTACCAGCGTTGTTGAAAACCTGTGGTGTAGTAATCGTATTCTTCGTGGTTGCAGCCAAGATCCCGTAATTGTTGAGATTCGGTTAAGTAATCGAGTCCAAAAGCAGAAGGATCGGAATAACGTTGCATTTGGTGAATTTCGATTTCTGCTTCAAAACCACTGAGATGTAGGGGTTCATGAACTTCGCATAACTCGCAACGATAGAGAGTTTTGAGAGTCTTGAGGTAGCCTGATACCTCGTCTTGTTTACAACCGAGATAAACGACAAATTCTGAGTCAGTTTTATTAGTCTGGCAAATTACTAAACTAGAACAAAGTTCTTGAAGAGAAGTTGAATTTGTTTTTGATTGAGAATCGATTAACATAAGAAATACCTCTTGTTTTGGGAGGGGAAAGCCGAGAGAAAGATACTTTGGTCGGTGTTGTTTCCTTGGCTTTCTGTTGGTTTCAATATGTTTATCATATCTCATATTTAGGATATGGTCAAGATATAAGATACGAAATACGATAACAATATTTAATGAGTGTAATCGATGGAGAGCCGAAAACTAGAAAGCCAACAAAAGCTATAACCTTTACACAGTAAGAATTACAAAGCTCACAATCTAGATTGATAAAAAAATACCAGCAAAAAAAGCATAAACATAATTGATATAAGAAATTTAAATAAGCGTATCTAAAAGCGTATTTAAAATACGATAAATAAGCGTATATTCAAGATACAAGATACAGTAATCGCATCCATGCAAGAGCGATCCCCAAATTCGTAAAAGCTAAAACCCATACACAGTAGTAGTTATGGATGGTTGCAATAACAAGTACAGGGGATCGAGGAAGGCAAGATACGATACATAAGATATGATTATAGACCAAGATACGGTAAGCCAGCGATCGCCAGCACTAGGATTTTAATATGATAATTATCATATTAAAATCCTAGTGCTGGCGATCGCTGGCTTACCGTATCTTGGTCTATAATCATATCTTATGTATCGTATCTTGCCTTCCTCGATCCCCTGTACTTGTTATTGCAACCATCCATAACTACTACTGTGTATGGGTTTTAGCTTTTACGAATTTGGGGATCGCTCTTGCATGGATGCGATTACTGTATCTTGTATCTTGAATATACGCTTATTTATCGTATTTTAAATACGCTTTTAGATACGCTTATTTAAATTTCTTATATCAATTATGTTTATGCTTTTTTTGCTGGTATTTTTTTATCAATCTAGATTGTGAGCTTTGTAATTCTTACTGTGTAAAGGTTATAGCTTTTGTTGGCTTTCTAGTTTTCGGCTCTCCATCGATTACACTCATTAAATATTGTTATCGTATTTCGTATCTTATATCTTGACCATATCCTAAATATGAGATATGATAAACATATTGAAACCAACAGAAAGCCAAGGAAACAACACCGACCAAAGTATCTTTCTCTCGGCTTTCCCCTCCCAAAACAAGAGGTATTTCTTATGTTAATCGATTCTCAATCAAAAACAAATTCAACTTCTCTTCAAGAACTTTGTTCTAGTTTAGTAATTTGCCAGACTAATAAAACTGACTCAGAATTTGTCGTTTATCTCGGTTGTAAACAAGACGAGGTATCAGGCTACCTCAAGACTCTCAAAACTCTCTATCGTTGCGAGTTATGCGAAGTTCATGAACCCCTACATCTCAGTGGTTTTGAAGCAGAAATCGAAATTCACCAAATGCAACGTTATTCCGATCCTTCTGCTTTTGGACTCGATTACTTAACCGAATCTCAACAATTACGGGATCTTGGCTGCAACCACGAAGAATACGATTACTACACCACAGGTTTTCAACAACGCTGGTAACGGCATAACAGGCGATTGCTATTAAGAGAGAGCAATCGCCTCCCTTAGTTATGTTTCTTCTCTACATATTTCATCGTATCTCAACTCATACATCTTATATCTCTATTTATCATGACTCTACACCTACACCTCGAAATTACTGAAGAAGACATTAAACAAGCTACAGAAAACTTGATTTGTGAGCTTGAAAGCGATTATCCCGACGGCATTGCTGATGAAGACGCGATCGCTTCCCTAATCAAAAGTCATCTCGAATCTATCGTAGAAAGCTTTATTAGCTCCCCTACATCACACTTAGATAAATCAACTCTCTCTCAAGTCGAAAGCTGCTTTAAGATGCCTTATTCCGCCTATCGTCGCGTGATGTCTGAGGCTGTTCCTTTTCCTCCTCGTTAACACACCTCAAAGGCGAGTTTAAACTTGCCTCCGCTTATTCTCTATCCCGACTTTTATACTATGCCTCTTACTGATTGTTCTCAATGCCGTTATCTCGATTGCGCTCCGCGCACTGGCGAAGCCAATCGCCACCCTCATCACCCTGAAGATACAGTTTGTAGTGTCGCTCCTGTCTACGTCAAAATTTGGCAACAGCTTAAAACCCTCGATCGCTATACTCTTAACAATTCTCCCATCTATTCTTGCTCTGACTTTGAGATCGATCCCTCTCTGGCAGAAACCGAAATTACTCTTTCTCTTACTTTTCAGCAATGGCAACAATTAGCTCGTAACTCACCTAATTCTAAAACCATACTAAACTTTCTCAAAGATAAGCAAATCGAGCATTCCCTTTCTCTAACTAAAAAAGATTGGCAAACTATAGCTAATTCTTCTAACAATCCCCATGTCCTCGAACGTCTTGCCGAGCAAGGCATCGAACCTAATGAACCTGACTGGATTGAAGTTGATTCTTCGGCGATCGCTGCTATCTTTTACGATCGCTCTGACTCAGTACTTTTAATTCGCTTCGATCGCGGTGCTGTCTATCAATACGATAATATCTCCTCCGATTTCTTTGATGAATTCCGCGAGGCTGAATCTCAAGGTACTTTCTTTAATGCCCACATTCGCGATCGCTTTTCCTATCGATGTCTCTCTAACTAATCTATTTATTTTCTCAAAACCTTTCAGAAATTATCATGACATCTCAAAACTATTTAAAAACGGACAAATACGACCTCATTACTCAGAAATTAATTACCCTTCTTTCTCAAGGAAAAAAGCCTTGGGTCAAGCCTTGGTCGGCTACTCCCTACGGTAACTTAATCACGGGTAATGATTATCGTGGCATCAATCCGCTAATTTGCTGCATTGATACTACTCTCAACGAATGGGAACACCCTTTCTTTATTGGCTTTAAACAGGCTCAAGAAAAAGGCTGGAAGATTAGAAAGGGTAGCAAGGCAACTTATCTCAGATGGGGCGGTACGGTTGTCATTGAGGAAGAAGATAAGCAGACAGGCAAAAAGCAACAACGAGCTTACAACACTGGTAAATGGTTCAATGTCTTTAATAAATGGTTCAATGTCTTTAATGTTGATTGCTTCGACGATACTAACGCCGACGACAAGATTGCTAGCTATCTAAAACAACGACAGGTGACGGGAACTAACACCGAGCCGAGGTTAAAAGCAGCAGAAGCTTTAATCGAGGCACAACAAGCTCAAGTTTCCTTCGGTGGCAATTGCGCTTGCTACATTCCCTCGCTCGATAAAATTCGGATGCCTCACTATCAAAACTTTTCTGGAGCGATCGCCTACTATGCTACTTACCTTCACGAATTCATACATTGGACGGGACATCGATCGCGCCTAAATCGGGAGAAGACTAAACAGTTTGGTAGCTGCTCTTATGCCTTCGAGGAGTTGATTGCCGAAATTGGCGCATCTTTTGTTTGTGGGCAGCTACACATCGAAAGCCAACTAGAAAACCACGCTAGCTACATCAGCAATTGGCTTGAGGTTTTACAGCAGGATAAACAAGCTTTCTTTCGCGCCGCTCAACAAGCTATTAAGGCTGCTAACTGGTTACTTACACCACCGCACTCCGAGGCAACGCAACCTTAATCTATTTATTATTCATATCTTGACCATATTTAAGATATGAGATATAATAACTATATTGATTCTTCGACACATCGAAATTTAACCACCACCACTTTTCAGGTTTTCTCTCATGTCTTTATCCGCTAGTATTACCGCTCTCGATTATTTTATCAACGGCTTTATCATTGTCTCTGCATTTACTTTTGGTGGCTTGTTTGTTTTCGAGCTTACTTTATCTTTTCTCGATTGTCTCGAACAATATTCCACCGTATCCGATGAGTTTTACCAACAAACCAAAGCTCTACTCAATCCTACCACCGAGCCTTTAGTAGAACCAGAATTACCTTCATTGGATTTAATGACTATTCGTGAGCTTCGTTCTTTCATCCGCAATAACAACCTTCATCATCGAGTTCATAACTTTACTGGCAAATCTGTCTCTAATGCCCGTAAATCAGAGCTTATTCAAGCTTTAGTTTAACTATCTCCACTTTCTCCACACCGTAGCGATTGGCGAAGCCAGCGGCAAAGCCGATCGCTTAATCGGTGAAATACTTCATACACCAGAATGGTGTCCTGTAATCAAAAACTTTTTCCAAATCTGCCAACCCCTAGAATAGTTCGACATGATTACTTCCCTTGCCGCTCAACTCGATAGTTTTTCTCCTAATATTGCTTCTACCGCCGAAGAACTCGACCAACTTATTACCAGTCTCAAGCAGACACTTACTAATTTAGAAATCAACTACATTAGACAATTTGCACTAGAACAAGGTATTTGGGACTTTTACCCTACACCTTATGAGCTAATTCAAAAGATGCTCGAACTTGCTAACATTCAGCCTCATCATCGCGTTTTAGAACCTTCTGCTGGTGCTGGCGACCTTTGCCAAATACTTCGTAATTCTGGAGTTAAACAAATCGATTGCTTTGAAGTGCATCCCCTGTTACAGAAAGCTTTGAAGTTGCAAGGCTACAACTTACTCGGCGATGATTTTCTTAGCAGCACTCCTCAACCAGTTTACGATCGCATTATTGCCAATCCTCCTTTTAGTCGTAGTGATGTTGCCAACCACACCCAACACGCCTATCAATTCCTTAAATCTGGGGGCAAACTCGTTACTCTCGCTCATCACTATCAACTTAAGCCAAGCTCAAGCGATCGCCGCTTCTTCTCTTGGCTCGATTGGGTTAATGCTCGTTTTCTCAACTGCAACCAAGCTATGAGCCACAGCGACCGCCCCACTAACACCCCCCTCCAACTCATTCTTATCTCTAAACCCTGACTACCTCTATTTTATATCTCGACCATGTTTCGGTTGCTGCGATTAGCTCTACCACTGCCAGAGCCAATTGGCGATCGCTTTATATAAATGCCCTTTTTGTAATTTTGCCTTCATCTATTTTCATTAACTACCTAGAATATAAACATTCATAACTGTTTTACTCGACTATCCATTAATGAGCGAACCCATTAAAAGACGAAGACGAAGTGCCGCTACTTCAGATCCTTTTATTGAACTCCCAACCAAATCATCCTCACCATCCCCTAACATCGAACCAATTTCTGATGATGTTCCCTTAGAAAACTCAGAAACTATTGCTGAAGAACAACAACAATTAAGAGTTTCAACTTCAGCCGTAAATAAGCAACGCTACATAGACCGCATTCGTGCTGAAATAATAGAAGACAGTCATTACTCTGATTTGGCTGAACCTAACTATTGGGATGGGTCTCACAATCGAACTTCTTCCGATATCGAACCAGTATCAGAAGATTACTGGAATTTTCTCGGTAGTTATGAATAAACTTGTTTAGGCTTTGATTTACACAAATTATCAATTGTACAATTCAACATTTGTACAAATCATGTTTAGTCTCAAATCATAACACCCAGACTGAGTTACAGTCTGGTAGCCAATGAAGAGCCAAAAAAACTAGACTCCGCTTTTGGTAATTTAGGACAGCAGTTGCTCGACAGGGTGGAGTAGCTGAGTGGAGCGATGCTCAAAGTTTGGAAGTTTTATTACCCCCAAAAATTGCCAAGACCTTAAAGGTAGGGGAATTAGTCACTTTTACCACTAGTGCCGACACCAATAGTATGGGATTACAGGGGTCACGGGGGTTGACCTTGGTGATGCTTTATCCCGACATTCCGCAGGTAATTAGCTCAAAGGAATAATTAATCGAATTTACTTGATTTTAGCGTGCATATAGCGATTGGCTTCGCCAGTGCCAAGGGCAATCGCTAGCATAAATAAAACTCAGAAAGAAAAGCGATTGCCAAGGACTGTCCTAAATACTGGAACGTAATAATGATGATAGAGTTTAAAATGATGATAGAGTTTAAAACGAAACGCAGGTTCTCAGCAAACTTAAAGATTAAGGTTGTATAATTCTTAGTTGCCTTAATAATTAACTTTTGTTCTCAATCTCATAATTTGACAAAGAGTATTTTCTTTGTAACAACCCGAAACATCTGAAACGTTAATTCCTATAAATATACCTAAAGACAGAACAATCGCACCGACTAAAGTAATAAATGGCAAAGATTCTAAAATATTGAAAATTTCTAATCTTAAAAGTCTTCTTTGCTTTTGTTTTTGTTCTAAATCTTTTTCTCTCTGTATATATTCTTTTTGTTTAATGACTAAGATATTAGCTCTAATTTTTAGAGCTTTTTCTTCTTCAGCTAACAAACAAAATAATTCGCTCAAAATTATACTTCTAGCTACAATTCTAAATTGCTTTGAGGTAAGGCTGCATTGCTTGAGCCATTCTTTAGCTTCCCCTGACGAATATCTTCTATATCTAGATTTGAAAAATCATCAAGTATTTCGTTAAAGTCAATTTCTCCTAACGCTTCTCGAAAACCTTCTGCTAATCCTCTATTAAATCCTTCTACGACATCACTACAACCTTGCTGTTGAAGTGGCGGAATTATACGAGCCATTTGTCTGCCCGTTTCTCTTCCTATATCTTGACTAACTTCAGCAATGTTTCCCGAACTCAAAATATTTTCTCTTGTTGTCTCTGCCAATTCGCGCTCGCGCAGACAATTAGCGATCGCTTCTTCATGAGAAGACCCATTTTTAATAGATTCGCAAATAGAACTAAAAGCTTCTATTTTGTCTTTACTAGGATTTTTGTTAAAATTTTCAACTCCCATACCTTTGAGAATTTGTTCTTTGATTTCTCCAGATATTTGAAAGTTATCAGCAATATCGTCAAATTTTTTATTCATCGTTTTTACCAATCAAAATTCTTCTTCATCAAGGCTAATAATCGCTTTTATTTTTTCTTTTGATAAATTAGCAGCTACCACTTTGTCAGTATTATCTGAAAATGATTTATTATCTTCTTCAAAACTGTGTGATTTATTGACTCTATTTTCCAATCTAGTTAACGCTAAATTTTGGTAAGTCTCAAATTGAAACCGCGATTTTTCAATTAAAGCTTGTACTTCTTCGACACTTCCTCCTTCACTAGCTACTGCTAATGCACCGAAAAAATTAGATAGAGCTATTTCTACTCCTTCTCTCTTAATTTTTTCTTCTTTAAGAAACCTTATTACTCTAGCAACTATTTTAGTATCTACGAAAGTCGTGTTGAGAGAAAATCTAACTTGCGTCATTTATTTGCCCTCAAATTTATTTCAACACCATTTTTTCAACAGTACCAGTCACAGTTTTTACTCCATCTAAAAATTTAAAATAACTATAGCAATCCAAAAATAAATTCGCCATTTCATTAGTAGATTTTAGCTCGAAGCGAGCGCAAAAATCTTTTTTTAGCGTTCTACACCAGTCTATTTTTATTCCATAATTCTTGAATAAATGCTTCAACTCATCCTTGAAATAATAAGCTCCTCCTCCTCCAATATATACTTTTTCTGCTAAATTAATCTCCAGTTTTGTTAAGTCTCGCTGGCGTTCATTCCAGTATCTCTCTCTAGCTTTTCTTATTTCTCTAACTAGCCTGTTTAATTCATCTTCACTTTTGGTTTGAGTAAGTTGCGTTAATATTTGACGATCGCACTCTACTCCAGCTTCTAGAATAATTTTTGCCATCTGTAATTCATTCTGAACGGGAAATTTTAATTTTGCTAATAGATCGTGTATTCCCGCTCCTGGTAGCGTTTTAGAAGCTTCTAAATAAAAAAAATTGTCTTTAAAAAAAAGCCAGCTAAAGTCATTATGACCAACTATCAATACTCCTGTATTTTCAACTTTTGAAGTTTTGTATAATCCATAACCTTCAGGTTTAATATTGATTTTTTTGATTTGAAGATTATCAAACAATTTGTTGTTGACCCTAAATCCAGAATTATCAATTATTTCTCTAAGCCATTTAGCCAAGTCTTCTCTATCTTCTATTTCATCTAGAGGCAATAAAATCCCCAATTCTAGCTCGATGTCCATAAGACTACAATCTTCATACCTCTGGCATAGATAGCCAATAAAAGCCAATACTTTGATTACCAAAGTCTCAAACTTCCTCCCATCGACAAAAAGAAGTCCTCTTTGTGCTATCGATTCGCTTATTTGCCAGTAAACCAGTTCGTTGTTTTTAGGATCGATAAAACTGATAAGGCTGTTTATCGTGGTAATATCTTCTCCCATTTCGGTTATTTCTGTCAGCAAATCTTGGTAATAATCTTCTTCTATTTGTTGAATTTTAGAGTTGAGAAAAAAATAGTTTTCATCATCAAACTTGGAACTAGAGTTGATATCTGGATAAGAGGCAATTACTTTGCTACTGCTAGTGCCTCCATCAAAAGCAATTTTAATAGTCCTGTTCATTTTTCAAAAAATGTAAAACTTTAGATCCAGTTTCGTAAGCTATCTCACAATAGGCAGCGATATACTCTTAAAACTCATTTTAAACGCAAACTAATAAAAAGCATTGATAGCTAATTAAAAGCTATATCTTGATGAGCGAACGCTAGACAACACTCAAATTTATACAAACATAGGTTAATAAACCCCGTCCAGTTTGAAAACTGGAGTTTTGGCTCAAAATCAAATAGGCTGATTAAGAGAAGAAAAATAAGATCGATTTGATGTTAAAAGTAGATTACGCTCGTTGGAATCAAAGCAAAGAGTTATTAAGAACAGAGGCATTGGCTGCCAAACATCCTCGAACAAGAGAGAGACTGATGGCATTGTATGAAATTAGTGAAGGGAAAAGTGCTACAAAGGTAGGGGAACAAACCCGAAGAAATCCCCAAACAGTAATGGAATGGGTGCATCGTTATAATCAAGAAGGTCTCAAAGCCGTCGAGTATCAAAGAACGGGAGGAAGAAACCCTTTTTTTCCGAAACGGTGCGAAAAGATTTAGGGAATCAAATCCAGAAAGCTCTTTTAAGGTCAGCATTAGCACCACAAGAAAGAGGGAGGAAATCTCAAGGGTTTCCACGTTGGACGTTAAAAAGATTCGTCCACTGGCTGAAACAGAAGTGGAAGATAAATTGTTGTCGAGAGACAGTCAGAAAAACTCTTAAGCAGATGGGTTTTTCCTGGAAGAAAGCGAAGAAGTTGCTTAATAAAGGCAATACCGCCAAAAGAGCTGAATTTGTCGAACAAATTACTGAATTATTAGAGGATGCACTTCATCAAAAGCGATTAATTATCTATATTGATGAAGCCCATATACATTTAGATACCGATGAAGGTTACGGTTGGTCAATTCGGGGAGAAAGGTTTTGGGTCAGCTCTAGTTCTCCTGGAAGAAAGAAAGTCTCTTTTTATGGTGTTTACCTCTATAATCAGGCGCAAACCAGAATTTTTCCTTATGAGAAAGCAGAGAAAATTAATACCATTGATGTTCTCAAAAAGTTGCGAGTCGAATTTCCCCAGCAACAAATAACTGTGGTTTGGGATGGCGCACCATATCATCGTGCTAAAGTGGTCACCGAGGCAGCATCAGCAATGGACATCCATCTTCTACAATTACCTGGCTATAGCCCAGATTTTATGCCTGTCGAACATCTTTGGCAATGGCTCAGAGAAGACATAACTTATCATGTTTGTTATGACCAACAACAAGAGTTAATTTCTGCTGTTGCTGATTTTCAGCATCTAATTAATACTACTCCACTGTTTTTAAGCGATCGCTTGTGGGTTAAAAAACACCTCGATCCAGAAGAAGAAAAACTACGGTTTTCAAAGTAGATGCGGTTTAATACCTTATTTTTCTCTCTATAGCCTATTAATTATTTTTGTATTATTTAATACTTAAATTTACAACTACTTTGTTAGTTTTTTTGTACTGTTAAAAACATAGCACGAATATATCTCGTTTATGGTCGCTCTATAGCAGGAGTATAAATATCTGCTCTATGTTTGACAGAACATAACGTTAAGAGCTTTTTTAAAAGAATATTTTCTGCATCACACAACACGCAGTCAAAAACCGATCGCATATATTTTTTAAAAGTTAGCATAAAAAAAAAGCAAACAAGTTAATATTATGTATACAACCCTTAAGATTCTCTTTTTATAGATCGTGATTTTGTTTGACAGACCTATTTAAAGTTTTATACTTGCAATGTTAAGTATTAACACAATCAAATCTGGTATTCGTGAAAAGGAACGATACTACACCCAAGACGAATCTTTGGCACGAGCTAAAAATGAAAAAAAACAAAGAGATCGATCCCAAGAGCAAAGCCCCAGTGTTTTGACAAACGCCAAGCTAACTACCGCATATTTCTATGGAAAAGGTGCGACTAAATTAGGTTTGAAAGGTGCAGTCACTCAAGAGGAGTTTAAATCTCTTTTTCATGGTTATAAGCCCCATTCACAGGAACGGATCAGGGCAGAAAGAAATAATCTCAAAACTCAAGAACGTTTGGCTGAAGACATTACTTTGTCTCCTTCCAAAAGTTTTTCGATCGCTTTGCACATAGGAAAAGACGAGCGTTTGTTTGAAGTTCAGGATGAAACTGTAAAAGAAGTAGTAGAAATAATAGAACAGAAATACATTCAAACCAGAGTTCAAATTAATGGCAAACAAGAAATAGTAAATACTGACAATTTAATTGCTGTATTGATTCCCCATCATACTTCTAGAGATGGCGATATGCAGCTTCATACCCATGTCGTTATTTTTAACGGTACAAAACGTGCGGATGGGCAATATAGAGCCTTACGCAATGAGGCGATCGCCAAGCAAAAATGGCTCGGACATCTATACCAGACTTTACTCGCTCAAAAGGTACAAAAATTAGGCTATAAGATTCGGGAAACCAAATATGGATTTGAACTAGAGGGAATTACTCGCCCACAAATTGATGCCTTCAGCAAACGATCGCGAGAAATGGTCGAAAAACTTGAAGAACAAGGAAAAGAAATTAACCACAAAAATAGAGACGCTGTCGCATTAACTACTCGTAAACCTAAAAACATCACTCGAACTCTAGAAGAATATCGTCAACAGTGGCGCAGTGAAGCAGTTGCTTATGGCATTACACCTCCAGTTCCTCAAGATAAACCAGTAGAACCAAAACAAAAACAGACCGCACTGGATGCTCTTAATAGCGCGATCGCTCATCTATCCGAACTATCGGTATCTTTTCAAAGAGACAAAATTTACGAATATTTATATCAATCTGGTTTGCAGTCATTTTCTTTTTCAGAATTAGAAACAGAAATTAAAAACCATCCCGAACTAATTTCTCTTAACAATAACGCTACTGAATTTACGACAGTAAAAGCCTTGAAGCGAGAGATAGATACGGTAAAACAATGGCTAGAAGGACAGAATAAAGCTATCCCCTTAATAGAAAAACCTCAGCTAGAAGCTACCAAACTCAATCAAGGACAGAGACTAGCGATTAGCAGAACTCTTACCTCAACCGACCGGCATCAAATTATTCACGGGCTTTCTGGTGTGGGGAAAACTACAGCACTAGGAATTTTAAGAAACCAATTGAGGGAAACTAAAGTAATAGTTAAAGGTTTTGCTCCCACTATTGAAGCTGCCGAAATTTTAGCCAAAGAGTTAGACATTCAGACTAATACTGTAGCGCATCTAGCTCAAGCTACCCCAGAGAACAAGTCCAATCAGCTTTGGATTGTTGACGAAGCGGGGTTAATGAGTGCCAACCAAGCTCAAACTATTGTTAAAAAAGCAGAATTAGTAGGAGCAAGACTACTATTAGTTGGAGATAAAGGACAAAACTCCAGCATCGAAGCTGGTAGTCCTCTGCGTTCTCTTATGAAGCATGGAGCAACTACTCACAAGCTCGATGAAATTGTCCGTCAGCGAAATTCAATTCAGAAACAGGCGGTAGAATTAATAGCTCGTGGAAACGGTTCTCAAGCTCTACAAATGCTTGAAAATAAGGGTTATGTCATTGAAATTGAAGATAGAGAAGAACGTAGCACGACAATCGCTAAAGAATATTTACAGCTATCAGAACAAGAGCGAAAAAAAACTTTGATTGTTACAGGAACAAACAAAGAGCGTCTTGCCATTACTCAAGAGATTAGAAAGGGACTAGAAGCTGAAGGTAAGCTAGGAAAATCAATTACGACAGTGCAACTAATTTCCCGTAATCTGAGTAAAGAACAGCAGTTGAAAATTAATAATTACCGAGAAGGAGACTACATTCAGCTTTTTAGAGCTTACAGTAGTACTAATCTCCAAAAAAATCAGCTTTATAAAGTAGAAAAAATACAAGGCAAGGAGTTAGTCGTTAGCTCTAGTAGGGGTAGGCTATATCGCTTTAACCCTGCAAAGTATAAAGACAAGCAAGTATTTAGCTCTAGAGAAATGAAGGTGGCTGTTGGAGATAAATTGCGGTGGACAGCGGGAAGCGACAAGAAAAAAGGACAAATTAATGGCAAACAAGTTACCGTTGCGGCGATTGACGAACTTTCATTGACAGTAAAAGATAATCTAGGTCAAATTCAAAAAATATCTTTACTGCAACCTCTACCTTTAGACCACAATCTAGTTTCTACTTCCTATCGCGCTCAGGGCAAATCCCAAAAGCGAGTTATCGTTTCTGCTACCAGCGATCCTACCTCCAGTTTAGAACCTTTTTATGTAAAGATATCCCGTCAGACTACCGCTCTCAAGGTCTACACTGAAAATTTGGAAAATCTACGTGGTTGGGTACAAAAATCTAATACCCAACAAAATCCCATCGAACTAAACCCCGTCCAGTTTGAAAACTGGAGTTTTGGCTCAAAATCAAATAGGCTGATTAAGAGAAGAAAAATAAGATCGATTTGATGTTAAAAGTAGATTACGCTCGTTGGAATCAAAGCAAAGAGTTATTAAGAACAGAGGCATTGGCTGCCAAACATCCTCGAACAAGAGAGAGACTGATGGCATTGTATGAAATTAGTGAAGGGAAAAGTGCTACAAAGGTAGGGGAACAAACCCGAAGAAATCCCCAAACAGTAATGGAATGGGTGCATCGTTATAATCAAGAAGGTCTCAAAGCCGTCGAGTATCAAAGAACGGGAGGAAGAAACCCTTTTTTTCCGAAACGGTGCGAAAAGATTTAGGGAATCAAATCCAGAAAGCTCTTTTAAGGTCAGCATTAGCACCACAAGAAAGAGGGAGGAAATCTCAAGGGTTTCCACGTTGGACGTTAAAAAGATTCGTCCACTGGCTGAAACAGAAGTGGAAGATAAATTGTTGTCGAGAGACAGTCAGAAAAACTCTTAAGCAGATGGGTTTTTCCTGGAAGAAAGCGAAGAAGTTGCTTAATAAAGGCAATACCGCCAAAAGAGCTGAATTTGTCGAACAAATTACTGAATTATTAGAGGATGCACTTCATCAAAAGCGATTAATTATCTATATTGATGAAGCCCATATACATTTAGATACCGATGAAGGTTACGGTTGGTCAATTCGGGGAGAAAGGTTTTGGGTCAGCTCTAGTTCTCCTGGAAGAAAGAAAGTCTCTTTTTATGGTGTTTACCTCTATAATCAGGCGCAAACCAGAATTTTTCCTTATGAGAAAGCAGAGAAAATTAATACCATTGATGTTCTCAAAAAGTTGCGAGTCGAATTTCCCCAGCAACAAATAACTGTGGTTTGGGATGGCGCACCATATCATCGTGCTAAAGTGGTCACCGAGGCAGCATCAGCAATGGACATCCATCTTCTACAATTACCTGGCTATAGCCCAGATTTTATGCCTGTCGAACATCTTTGGCAATGGCTCAGAGAAGACATAACTTATCATGTTTGTTATGACCAACAACAAGAGTTAATTTCTGCTGTTGCTGATTTTCAGCATCTAATTAATACTACTCCACTGTTTTTAAGCGATCGCTTGTGGGTTAAAAAACACCTCGATCCAGAAGAAGAAAAACTACGGTTTTCAAAGTAGATGCGGTTTAATAGAGAAGCATTATGGAAAACGAACTAATTCTAAAAGAAATACTTACTCTGTTGAAGGAACAACAGCAACAACTAGTCCAAATCCAAAAGCAAAACCAGGAATTGATTCAGAACGCCCTGAACGACTTTATCCAAAAGCTAACCAAGCTCTTGCAGGAGAAAAACAGCAGCGATTTAGACGAGCTTATGAAAGAACTGATAGCCAAAATGGAATCGCTACAGAACGCGATCGAGAACTTTCAGATGCCCTCTTCTCAAGAGGAGGAGTAGTTTTACATGGTTTAGAAGAACTAGCCGATACAATTGCCAAAACTCAGGCAGAAGATCGCTTGGTTGAAGCTTTAGAAAAAACTCAAGATTTCATTCAACAATTCGACCGTAATCTTCAACTGCAAAAGCTAGAAGTTTTAGAACACGCGCTTGAAAGGAAGCACACCGTTAAATTAGAGGGTTTAGAGCAATTAGCCAATACAATTCTCAATTATCAAGCAACAGAAGCAATTGCCGAAACCATGACTTTGTTCGATAAAGCTACAGATAGGTTGCAGGAGCAGGTGCAGCAAAAACTTACACGCATAGCCGATTCTTTTTCACAAAACAAAAATGCAAGCCAGTCTCGTAATGCTCGCCTGAGCCAGCTTGCTTCTTCTGTTTTAAGTAGTAGTAGCAATCGCCCCTTCTGGCAGCCAGATTATAAAGATGAAAAACCCAAACATATCGAGCAACATCATTGGGAAGAATTCAAACAAAGTGCAATTCATCCCGATTTAGCCTCACTTAACGCTGTCAGTTTAAAAGACTATACCCCTCATGAATATCTGCTATACGATCTTCCAAACTCCGATAGACTTAATTCTGGCAGAATAAGAAGCGGATTACTCAATCGCTATAGCCATTTAGAAGATGGCGGTTGGTGGGGTAATGCGGGAACTGATGCTCTTAGCTTACAAAATCTTCAAGATGGAGAAAAACCCACCGAAAGTCTTTGGGGTTGCTTTAAGCCCGATAATCCTCGCGTAGACGAAACTAAAAGTGCTGAGAAGGGTAAGACAAAGCATATCAAATATGAGACTCCACCAAAGACAGAACGAGTACTTTTCTTACCTGAAATAAGCGAAGAACTTGCCGAAAAAATTTATCAAAAACATAATATAAATCCTACAGTGGCAGAACGAGAAAGTGGCTTTTGGTACGTAATCAAGCAATATCCCGAAATTCCCATTACGATCGCAGAAGGCTTTAAAAAAACCTTAGCATCACTATCTCAAGGTGAAGTAACTATTGGTTTGTCTGGAGTCAACCATATTTACAAGTCTTATCAAGATGGAAAAAAGCTGCCTCAAAGAGAACTAAATCCCCAACTATCTGTTTTTACTCATTCAAATCGTGAGTTTCGTTTTGCCTACGATCGAGATACCAAAACAAAAACCATTATTAATGTACGACGGGATATGGTACGCGGTATCGAACTATTAGAAGCCAAAGGTTGTAAGGTTAAAGTTTTGAAGTGGAATGCTGATGAGGGAAAAGGACTTGACGATCTGATCGCTAAGGCAGGACCACTAGCTTATACTGAAGCTCATAAAAATGCCATCTCTTCAGATTTAGATAAAAAAATTCACTACCGCACTGAGTACAACAAGCTAGCCGAAAAGGTCAGACAATCTTTTGGCAACATAGGTAGTAAAAGATTAGATTTAGAAGTTTATATTCATGGGGTACTAAAAGGAGAAAAAGCCGATGGCGCAAGGATTTTGAGTGAATCCGACCGAGTTCGCTTTCTCAGAAAAAATCAGTATCAATTAACTGATTCATATATTGCAGCAATAGTCAAAGTCGCAGGAACTTACAAAAATCTTTCAGAACAGAATACCTCCGATTTAGATGCTTTAGCTCAAAAAATGGTCGAGCGACACACTATAAAACATTTAGAAGAACAAAGAGAGCAAGAGCAAGAGCAAATCCATCGACAGAACTTTGAATTCAAGAGAAAAAGATAATCTTTTGAGAGAGCTTTTGTAGGTAGCGATTTTCTATCTCCAATAATCTGATAAATTGAAAATATCGCTCGTGTTTGCCTTATCGTCGTCTTGCCTATCAAAAGCAAAATTATTGTCTTGTCGATTCCAATCGCACAGTTTGCACTTCGGACACCAAAAATTGATGGACGAATCAGGATGAATTGCTTGCATCAGAGTACCACAAGCCCTACAGAAAGGAATTATTTTCTCATTCATTATCTAGTTTTAGAGAGAGTTTTTTCTTTAGTTTGAGTTTGAGCTTGAGTTTGCTGCTGTTTTTCAAGATGATTTTGCGCGATCGCACTGTTAACTATTTTATCTAGGTTAGTATCAGCAACCACAGAATTAGTATTTTGAGATAGAGCTTTATAGCCATCGTCTTCACGACGAATAATTTTTTTAACCTGTTCTGCTTTAACCCCATCTAAGATTGCATTTCGCGCTACCCTCTTCGTCTTGCCCAAACCTTTTTCTCCAACATCTTGAGAATATTTTTGATAGAGAGATTCAGTACTCGATTCTACTTCTACTTTGGTCGATTTGGATGTTAAACCAATCGTGTCTCTAACAACCTGCCCATTTTCTATTTTGAGCAAGATTCTGTTACCAGATTTAATCGTTACTACACCATCAAAGTTTTGGGGATCTTTAAGAGCGGATTTTAATAACTTTGCTTGTTCGTCAGTCAACTGTTGTTTGCTAATGTCGCCATTTTTGTAGGAAAGAGACTCTTTACCGTCGAAAGTCAGAGAAACGGTATCCAAACCTACTCCTCTTTGTTCTAGCTTATTAAGAACCTCATCAAAAACTAATTCTTGAGCTTCTGCCGACCCAGGTTTTCCTTCGATCGAAGAGTCTTTTGTGTTTTCTAAATCATTTGAGAGTTCTAGTTTTTCTTCTTGCAAATCTGCATTTTTTAAAGACTCGATCCAGATATCTTTAGAACTTTTATTTCCTTCGGGAACTATTCCTCTTTCATTAGCCAATTCCTTCAATTGATTGAGATTTAACTCATCGTAATTATTGTTTGGCTTTTTATTATCGTGAGAGTTAGTATGTTCTCTTGCTTGTCCGTTTTGTCCATTTTGTTCGCTCATCAATTTCTCCAATTTTATTATTTAAAGAGTTTTTTTACGAGTTTTTTGCAACTCGACTGTTTCGGTGGCTCTTTTTTCCATCTTGTTATCAATTTGGGCTTTTTTAGCTATTGAGGCGACGTAGCTAGACACATCACCTCCTATTCTTTCAATTCGCTTGGCAACGGGACTTTTGAAAATTTCTTGTTTGACAGCTTCAAGATTTACACCTCGATTGAGAGCAGAACGAGCGTTACTAAGATCGTCTTTTGCCGTTTTTACCTCAATTTTGACTTTGGACTTTTTTAAGGAAGCCAGATACAATCCACCACTCAAAGAGTTATTCAACACCTGGGCAGTAGCATTTAAGATTTTTTCTTGGTCTTGTTCTTGACTCATTATCTCAACTTTAACTATCCAGCGATGGTACTTAGAATTTTAAATTCTTCAGCCGAAGGTAGCATTGCTTCTGCTATTATTTCGCGATCGATTAGAGCAGTATCGACATCTCCAGTCATGGCGACAATCCTTTCTTCTCTGTAAGGTTTAATATCTCGAAACCAAAGTTTATGACTTTTTTTCCATAAAATATCGTTTTTCTTATGTTTTTTAAATTTTATTTGATAGGGTTTGTGGTCAAAACCTGGAGAATAAGCAATAACCGCTTTTCCTGCAACTTGCTCGTTAATTTCATTGCCAGTTATTAAAGGAATTTGCTGTATGTGTTCGTTAAGGTTTCTTGAAGCGTTTCTACCTCCATAGGTTCGAGATGTGGTTGTATATTTGACTTCTTTTTTTCCTAGCGATCTAGATAGTTTTTCCGCCGTTTCGGGATGACCCGTGTTGAAATAAATTTTGATTCCGCAACTACTCAAAATCGATTCGGCATAAGGTCTAGTATATCTAAAGTTTACCTGAGCTTCCGATTGATAGGATAAAAATGCTGCCAATCCATACTCTCGCATTTTGGTAATGTAGTCTTTAATATCTGGTAGAGAGAGCGAGTCAAATTCATCTAAAAATAACCCAAGAGTATTTTTACGTTTGACACTAGCATTAAGATTTCTCGTCACCAACATGTGAATCGCAGCAGCTACTAGGGGTGCAGTTGCCGACTTAGCATTTTCGTCTAGTTGAAAAAATACAATTTGCTTACCAGTTAAATCCAGAGGAATAGTATGATTGAGCAAACAAGGTACGATACTAGGATCGACCATGTTTTGGAAGTGGGTCATTGCCGTTCCCACAATTCCATCGACAGTTTCATTAGCTTCTGCCATCGATCTCATTGCGGTAGCAGCTTCTTTGATCCAAATACTAAAGCCAGATTTTTCATCAAAACCACCATACTTATAGGCAGCACTAAGACGCTTGGCTAAGTTTGGCAGAGAAAGAAATTTCCATGCTGCTATTAAATCGCTGAAAGGAGAGGCTTTTGCCATCATGAAAGCCAGTTTTAAAGCGGCTGCTCCTTGAGAAGAAAAGAAACCGTCTTTACGTTCTCCAGGCTCTCCGAAGTTAGCATCTATCACCTTGGCTATTTCTTGAGCAGTTTTGGCATCATTTTTATCTTTCATGAATTTGAGAAAATTCAGCCCATCGGAATATTCATATCCTGGCGCGTATACATACATCTGATATCCTTTCGAGAGCGCATAAGCAGCATGTTTGCGAATGAGTTCTCCCTTTACGTCGAATACCAAATTGGTCCACTCTTGATCGATGGCGTTTTTTATAGCTGGATCGATTACCGAGCGGGTTTTTCCACAACCAGATTTACCAACTATAGCAATACCTGGCTGGATATCTGATAGCACAATATTTTCAAGCTTCAATGCGGCTTCTTTGGGTATTCCTCTCGCGATCTGTCTCAAACCACGCTTGGTTCCCTCTCTAATTTCTCTTGAATTGGCAAATCTCGCCTTTGCTAACACCGATTCGCGCTTAATACCTAGTTTGAGAATTAGTAACAAAACGATCGTAGCTAAATATCCTATCCCTATAGGATTGGCAAATGGCTGTAATAGCGGTTCAAAATAGTTTTGTCGCTCGATAACTGTAGTAGTGTTGTTAGTATCGCTCACTGTTTACCTACTCCCAAATTGCTGCTATCGTTTTCTTCTGCGCGATCGCGCCCGTATTCTACCAAATCTGAAGGTGAAGAACGAGAAAAAACAAGCATGACTCCCCCCTCTCGTACTTTCCATGGCGTGGCAAAAGATAAAAAATGCGGAGTACAATGTTCTCCCAAAAATGGTGGATATACGCAAATTTGGAAGTCTAGCCAGATACGCGCTGTAGCAGGTTCTCCGTCGCCTCCTTCGTCTATATCTTCTAAAGACAGCTTTACGTGAGAGTCAGTCGTCCAAACGGGAACTCCAGTACGTTCTTTGCCTCCGTTGACCCAACGTAAAAACCCCTTACCACCAGGAACTTCTTGCGAAGATCCTTGAACCCAAGCTTTTCCCCGAACCGAGCCAAAACCATTTAAAGTCCCTGCCAAACCCGACAGAACTTCAACAATTTCAAAGTGCTTACAACTTTTTTCTAAACAGGGTTCGGGAAGAAAAATTTGATTTTTAGTTCCGCCACTTAAAACATAGGTAATAGGAGTTTCTACTTCTCCTGCAAAGGAAATGTCTAATCTGCCAAATACGTCACCCGTAAGCAGAATCATCGCGGTATCTACCGCCAGCATCGTTCCTGGGGTTTGAGAAAGATTGCCTAACTCTGAAAGATAGCGATTGGCAACTTTGGGAACGCGATCTAAGGCTGTATCTGCCAGTCCATCAAGATCTCTAACTAATAATTTCTCAATAGGTAATGCACTAAGAGGTACGTCACCTAATTCGGGAATAACGGCAAACAGTTCGTTTGTCGATAACTCCAGATTTTTAGCGATCGCCACTTGTCGCGCTTTTTCAATAATAAGATTCCAGTCTCCTGCGATTTTTCCACCTGTCATGGGAAAGAGCTTGTCAATTGGTACTTTTTTTAGTTCTGGATATCGTTTTAGAACTTCAGCCAATGCCGCCCTTTCCGACGCATCTACAAGCTTTCCCCAATCACCTTCTGTTAAAGATTCTAAAGAAATATTTTCAAACATCGCTTCGTTTGCCAATTTTTCAATCGCCTCTTTTTCAATAGTCGAAAGTACTCTTACTGAGTAGGAATCCCCATTACTTTTGGCTAGTGTCTCGGACATGATGGGAAAATCTCGAACTGCCATATTTTGATATTTGGGAAACATTTCTAAGAACTCATTTAAGCTCATACTGTTAAACAGACCTATATTGCCAACAGGAGCAGTTTCGATGTCTGCGCCACCATTTGCAGCAATTTCTCTTAAGGTCAGTTTTTCAATTTCTATTACTCCCTTCAATTCTGGGTCATTTTCAATATCTCCTACTTTTACTATCTCGTCTGGTGTCGAACCTCTCTGCCAAGCTCTTTCTATGTTGTAGTTTGGATGTTCGTACTCGGTTTGAATAGAACCGCTATCATTGCTCCCCGACATTTGAGAGAGACTAGGTGACAAAATAGGTTCTCGATCGTAGTAAATTCCTGGTACTGTTCCGTAACTAGGAGGAATTGTCGTACCAGTTTCATTTTTTGATTTATCTTCATTTACCTGAGCTAGTACTATCGAATTCTGACTTAAGCTCAGTAACAAAGTAACAATTGAGACTGCTGCAATTGACGACTTCATCTTCTTAGAAAATTATTTTTAAAATTATGGCTTTTTGCTCTCAAACAGAGGAGACATAGGCTCGTCATTAATCTCTACTTTGGTATATTCTGGCTTTTGGCTTTTGGGAGTAAGCTCGAAGCGATAGAGTCCAGATGCTGTATCGACATACAGCATTGCCGTACCATCTGTAGTAGGCTCTAAATCTGGAAAGTCGATTTTAGGGATCTTTTTTAGCAAAAGCATCGTGGGAGCGGTTTCAGCAGTACAGCTTGTCGATAACTCACACAGTTCTCCATCTACCCCTTGAAAGACAATTTCTCCCAAATGAGATAGATTAACAGCATTTATTGGAGAATTGAATTGCAAAACTATTCCACTGGGGGTAACATCGATTTCTATCTCTCTCTTGAGAGCAAATTCTCTGTCTACTGCTATCGTTTCACTAGCCAAAGAGCCATGCGGCAAACCAGCAACTAAGACGATACTCGTGATTGCCCCACACAAAAACTTCAACATAATTAACTTTGCTCCTAATAGGAAAAATCTTGATAAACTACTAAACGCACCGTCTCTCCTGCTTTTAGATGAAAGTATGCAGAAGCAGGTGAATTGCTTCTATTTTGAAAACGGCGATTTAAAGTCTCGCCCGTTCCCCTAGCTACTCCCGAAATTCCACTCGCTAAAGGACTTTCATTACTAGAACTAGATCTTAAAAGCGTTCTATCCCCTTCCTCAAAAACCAAACTGTCGGCTGAATTAGACAGACTATCAAATGCTTCTTCTACTCCTGGTGCTATAATCGAACCTAAATCAGCAGCAAAATTAGAGTTTCCCTCTTGCTTTAGTTCGGCTTTGAGCGGCGAACCGTTTTTGCCCTCTATTATCATCGCTCCAGAAGGTACGACAATTCTTCTAGAACCGTTAATTATTTCAGCTACTTCCATAAATAAAAGTCCAGAGCTAGAATACTCGGTAACTACAGCAGTCACTTTAGTTTTTGCGGGCAGAATTTCTTCTCCTGCTAAATTTTTCAGTCCCTCTCGCAGCTCCAGCAAATATTTCTTTTCTCCTGTTTGTAAATTTCGACTCTCATTAGTCCAAACCACATCACTTTCTAACGTGGCGGCAGCTGTAGAACCTACATCTACTCTCCTCTTACTTTCATTTGGCTCTCTTGGCAATCTATCTACAACGAGATTATTATCTGTTCTTAAAGAGTAATTCGATGGAGAAGCCAATCTTTCTTTCAATTTTCTCGCTTTATATAAGCTAGCGATGTAATTCAGCCTTTTTTTTATTTGAGCGTCTGAATACAGAGAGGCTTCGTTCGCATTTTCCGTTTTTGATGTAGGCGAATTGTTAGAAACCAGAGTCGTGCTAGAAGAAAGGGTATTATTAGTAGCTACTGCCGTAACGTAATGCCCTCTGTTTGCCGATGCCATCCACCGCTCCATCGGGTCTATTTCTGGTTCTACATTTTCCTCTAAAACTTCTGCTGCTATTTCTGGTCGAACTCTTCTAACAATCGGTTGCGATTGCGGTTGACTGATCGATATTGGTGTTACCTCTACTGGTTTTGTTGCCACAGACTCTTTTGAATTTTTTGAAGTATCTGTTTCTAATTGAGAATCTGAATCTATTACCTCAATTTCTTGATTTCGTTGCGCTTGCAGAGCATTTTCAACTAAAAGTTTTTGATTTTTAGCCCTTTCCTCTTCTAAAGCCTGCTGCAATTTTTCTTTTTCGCTATCTTTTGGAGGTCTGACAGTAGTTTGTTCGGGTTGCTTTGGCGGGCTAAAAGCCGAGATCAGCATCCATGCTAGAGGCGTTCCAAAACATAACACTGCAATTAATTGAACTAATGGATTTTTATAGTAAACTACTCGATCGAAATTTTGAAATCCTCGACTGACTGGAGGATTCAAACTCTTATCATTTTTTTCAGTGCTAGTAACATCTAAATTTGAAAAGTCTTCTTGACTTTGTATTTCTTCATAGGATATATCAGTAAATGCCATAGCTTTTAAATAATATTAATATCGATAATTTGTAGTCCTTTATTTTGCATCTCACCCATTATCTTCTGTAAAGGATTGTTCTCAGCATTGGAAATTTCTGTTTCGGGATCTATCACCCTGACTCTAATTAAATGATTGAATTTTTCTTGGGCTAAAATCTCATTCCTTCTAGCATGGGTTCTATAAGCAATAATCGTTACATCCCAAACTCCTTCTGCTACTTTTTCTACTACAGGCTCGCGAAAGACTCGAACGTAACTCTGCTCTTTTCCGACTATATAGTTTTGAAAAGTAAAACGCTCCTCATACCTCCGACTTACCCACTCTAAATACGCCTCTCGCTCTCCCGGTATAATTGCCATCGTTGCCCAATACAGTGGTAAAGGATAATCGATCCTACCTTCACTAACAAATAAATTAGGCTCTTTTAAATTCCAGGTATAGGCAAGAATCAGCCATTCTTTAACATATTCTCGAATTACCGTTTCGGTACGAGCGAGCCTTTCTACAGAATTGGCTACCGCTACCTCTCCATCAAGCTTTTGAACGTAGATATTAGACTTATTTTGCGCTAAATTGCTAATAGCTTTTCCATTGCTAAAAGTTTTTATTAGGTTTAGTCCGAGAAGCAGTATCACTACCAAAGGTAGCCAACCAAAACGAGATTTTTGGGTCAGGGGCGACTCTATTATTTTTTCTGATGATTTTTTAAAGTTTACCATTACTGTTTAACTCCCGAATTAACGGCGTTTGTCGAAATTTCTTGCCATCGTGTAGCCGATAGTGGCAAAGGCTCCTGAGAAGGCACTCCCCGCGATCGCTATTGCTCCTACCGACTGATTTCTATAGGAGGTTGCTGCCGCAATTCCGCCCGATGCAACTACAGCAAAGGAAACTGCTGGCGCAAATATTCCCAAGGTCATAAAAAAAGTGTTGTCCAAAACACCGCTGAGGTTTTCGGGAGATACTTTTTGAACGGCTACTACACCGATAACTACTATATAAGCAAGCTTGGCAAGTCCAATAGTCAAAGTCTCAGTCAACCAAACACCAAATAAATGCTGTCGATTGGGAATCGTGGCAACGGCAAGAAACATCGGCGCAAATAGGGCAAGTAGATACAAAGACATCTCTAGCATCGAAATCCACATCCATTGGGTAAAATAAAGCATTCGTTTGGAAGGATTAGTAATCGAGGCTATAAATTCCTCAGAATCTACGGCAAGATCTTGTAAATCGTCGTCTACATTAAATTCTGGCGGTGGGTCGGCAGTGGCAAGGGTTTCATCCCCTATTCTTCTCGATAACTCACGATCGTAGGTTTTCGTTCCAATATCATAGAGAACGCTGTAAAGTTTTTTTAGCGACTGACAGAGAAAACCAGAACACTCTCTAGCTGTATCAGCCTCTGCCAACCGTTCGGAAGCAAAAGTCGATAGTTGCTGCAAGCACTCTAAATAATCGTAAACCTGTCTTTGCTCTACGGTTAATTGGGAAGCAGCTTCTCCTCCATCAATGCTTTCGGGTCGTTCGCTACCAGGAATAGTTACCTCTGGCTGCGGCATACCCTGACAAGTTTGCCACTTTTGTAAAATTATTTCTTTGGCATCTTCGGTAACTAAAAGATCTTGAACGGCAGTTCGGACGTTAATGTCGGCAATCGTCAAATTCATGACTCCATCAGACCAAGAATTAATTACATCTCGTAATCCGTAGGCTAGAATTCGAGAATATTGCGCTTGATTCGCCAAAAAAATTATCGACAAAAATACTGGAAAAAACATTTGCATGAAAACCTGCGTTCCCATAGCCGCTCCTTTAGCTTCGTACATTTTGATGCCGTATTGATACAGCCAACAGCCAAGACCGATGGCTAGTAAAAACCTTACGGGAAATACAAAAGCATAAAGGGAGAGATTGGTAGTGTTTTCAACTCCTGTAACATCTGCTACCGCACCAGAAGCTATTGGAGGTGGATTGAAGGTCGAATCCCATAATTTATCCCACCAAGCCTCGATTGACTTCATATTTTCAGAAGTGCGAAGTAAAATTTCTCTGTCTTGTGCTACCGAAGGAAGAGCAAATATCAAAACAGCGATCGAGGCGATAATCAACGTCAATACTAACTTTTTATTGGCTTTTCTCGTTATGATGTCCTTCGCGAGTAATAACAAGTGATACCTCCGTCTTTACTAGAAACTTTGATTTGGTCGGGACTCAACCAGTCTACGTATCGAATATTTGTCACCGTTTGGGAGGTCAAATCAGATTCCGTGTATCTCAACTCTAAGCGATCGCCTTCAAGCTTATAGGTTCCAGTGTTTTTTGAATACTCTTTCCCTCGATAGCTGATGTTTATATAATGCTCTAAAGACCTGTCAGCCCCAAATATTAGATTTTCATCAATCTTTCTGCCTTTGCTTTCGTTATAGCATTCAGATTCCCAATCTCCTACAAGCTTTTGCGAGCTACTTTGACAGCCAGAAACCAAAGTAGCGACGATTGCAATTGACAATAGCAGTGTTTTTTGATTAATCAAGGCGTAGCATTATATTTATTTAGCCTCGACCGTAAAGATAGAGCAAACTTCTCCAAAAATCTCGAAAGTTTGGTTTTCTTTACCTTTATTTGATAAATAAACCTGGTAGGTAAACTTTAGTCATACCCGTTTGCGCTTGTATGCTGTCTATTCTACGGTGATATTTATCCATTTCAGTTTGTTGCTCCAGGTTATTATCTATTTCCGATAGCTGGAGAATTTGAGCGGCATCATATAACTGCATATTTTGTTCTCTTTGATTTAATACGGTTAGTTGTGTATTCAAGCCTTTCATTTGAATGCCGCCATAAATTTGAGCTTCCGTTAGCAGCGTTAGCTGTTCGGAAATTCCCGATTCAATTTGGGCGGTATATTCGTTTTGAGCGGCGATCGCTTTTAAAACATCTTGAGATGCCTCAGCAGCAAGAGCATCTGCTGCTGCAAGAGAAGTCGCCTCGGCACTATTGAGACTTCGGACTCCAATTTCTTTCGATATTCCATGAGTTTGAACTACAGCTTCTTGTGATAGACTCGCCCCTTCTTGAGTTTCCTGTAAAATTTGATTTTGCTCTGCAACTACTGAAATGGGACGCGCTGCCGATGCTCTGCAACTACCTCTTGTCCCTGTTTGTTAAAGACTATCTGCGAAAGTCTTTGGATTGTTTGTGACTGCCGAGCATCGGCAGCGCGTCCCATTTCATCGGTTTCCGTTGTAGATTCGGGATTGCTGTAGGGACTATCGGGCGAAGTTGCCGTTCTATTAGCTTCTTCCTGGGGATCGAGTAAGCCAAGCTCTCCCAACGTCCCGTAAACTGTATTGACAAGGTTCTCTGCATTGAGATTTTCGATTAATTGGCGACCTCTATCGATTATTATGGGAGCCTCAGCTAAAATCCCTTCAACAAAGTCTCCTATAGAAAGATTTTCTTTAGTTACTTCTTCCGTAGTTTCTGCTGCGGTATCCTCCACAAAATCTTGAGCTTTTATGCCTTTGCCGCAAGCCAAAAAAGCGACCGATAAGCCTAATATAAAACTGAGACTATTTTTTGATATGACTTTCATTTTAAGATTGTGCTACTTGAGAATAGTACGATTTAATGGGAATCCCCGATTTTTTAGCCTCTACATTAATTCTGGCAAATTCTTCGAGTGCTTCGATCTCATCATCATATTGACTTCTTATATTCGCTCTTACATATTCTTCTTCAGGCTCGGTTGCTCCTAATGCTAGCAGCAGGTCGCTAGGTGCGTGTGCTACTTCAAAATGTCTATCTCCCCGCTTTAAATACCAGTAGGATTGCAAGAGTTCTCCACTTGGTTTGTAAGCATCTGTCGTGTACAGGTTGAGAATCGAGCGGCGAAAACCCAACCGTGCCATTTTATCAATAGCGGTACTTTCTATACATCCACAGAAAATATTATCTAAATTGTCAAATATCTCGTCACCTACTACAGAATTGGCGATCGTTGAAGTTTCCTGAGCGGCAATCAAAAAATTACATCCCCACTTACGTCCGTGTACGGGAACAATTCCAGTTTGCTTGGCAAAAAAACGGAATTTATATAATATCGTGCCTTCATCAATTCCTAATAAAGAGCGTTTCGAGCTAAACGCCCCTCGAAACAGCACGTTTAATCCCGTCATTGCATATAGTAGAGAATCTAAATCTTCCGAAACGTCGGTCAATCCTATCACCAACACATCGACATTGGTATCGAAAGAACTAATGCCATTAATCGATCTTCCCAGAGAAGTTTTAAGTATACCTCGCAACTGAATTAATATTAAATCTATAGTTTCTCTAGATAACTCGGAATCGATTTTTTGCTGTTTTTTCTCGATGTAGTTGGCAAACCATTCTTCGGCAAAATCGACAAAATCTTCGTAAATTGGCATATTATTGTATGCCGTCGAACCATAACCGCCTTCAATTGCTTCTCGATAACGCTTTTTTATCTCCTCTCGCTCGTGAAAACTCGCGTAACATTCGCTTAAAAGCGAATTTACCAAGATCTCTCGATCGGGATTATTGCTTATCCCCATAACAATAGCACACAGAAGCCTAACATGAGATTTGATAGTATCATTCCAGCGTTCCTCGTAATTTTCAGGGCTGCTCGCTTCGCGAAGATCTGGTAGTTCGACAATATCGATCGTGTTTTCTCGAACGTTATGATAGGCAGCTTTTACTCCTAACTTTTGCAGCAGGGGAACGAGTACGGTATATGTACTCGTTCCATCTGGTCGGGGAAAATCGAACAGCACTACCCGTTGACCGTAGATAACGTATTCAAACAACATCTCTAAAATGATGTTTGACTTTCCAGCACCAGTTTTAGCAAAAATTCCCGTATGATTTTTTTCATTGGCGATGTCTAAGTAAACTGGTGTATTTAATTCTCTAGTCAAAAACATCATGCCACGTCGATTGATGGTTTTACTTTTAATTAGAGGAATCAGAGGAAGCGACTGAAAACCAAAGTATTTTTGGCGACGATGATTGGGCTTGGTTAAAAAAGCCTCCCACTCAAAGGTTTGCGATTGAAACCAAATATGCTCTACACAATTTTCTACTCTTTCTACCGCCGCCGAGGGAATTTGCTGGCAGAGATTGCTAAGATCCTGCTCTAGCTTTTCTTTGGTATCTCGGTAGAGCCAAATTCCCAGGCTAACCCAAAAAGGAATATTTTTTTCTTCTAGTAGATCTCTTGCTTCTACAGCTTGCTCCCGCCTTCGCATGGCAACTACATCAACAGTTTGTTTTTTAGCTGCCAGTGCTTCTCGCTTTACCGAATTGGAAGTAATACGATCTAGCTGTATCATTTCAAAACCCGACCTGTCTGCGGTTAATTCCGAAATTACTCGGCAGTCTGTAATCGTGGTTTTATCGGCTATGATATTCCAAAGATAGCGCGTATACCCCAACGCAACGTTTTGCTTATCTGGGGGATATTTTTGAATTTGTCCGATACGTACAAACGCAGCAAACTTATTGTTGTGGGGAAAATAAACATGGTTGTTGTCGAAGTGTGGAACCGTACTAACACCATCGGCAGGCTCGAAAAGACTGCCCAATACATGAGTTCCCGAATTGATGACTGGCGGCTGCAATCCTTCATTGTTGTAAATAATATATTGCGGTACGGGAATTACGGGCGGTTCGTGCAATTCTAAATAATCTCTAGCCCAAAGCTGAAAGACGTTTAGCGAAGTAGCTTGCAAGCCAAACCCTTTATTATTCGTCAGCAAATTATTTACTTGCTGGTAGGCATAGTAATAGGCTGAATCTAATACCTTTTTCCAGGCAGATTTCGAGTCGAACTGCTTTCCTCTAAACATTCCTACTAGAGGTTGGGTTTGAGCTAGCATTTCATCCAACCAATTTTGCTTGACTGCATAATCCTGTCCCAACGGAACGCGATATTTGGCAAAAATCAAGATATTATTAGTCTGTAATCTTCCCTCATCTGCTAGCTGCTCGCCTTTTTCCATTCTCGATGCCATAATTTTTTGGCTGAGAACATCACAATTTTTACTCTGTAGCTCTCGCTGCATATTTAAATACTTGCTTGCAGAGCTATTAATATCTTCATAGACTTTAAGATCTATGTCCTTTGGCAGCATATTTAGCGCGTCGGTTGCTGAAGTTAAAATGGCTAACGCTTGTTCTCCCGTCATCGAGGGATCGTAACCAGCAATCTTCCAGCAAAGAATTATCATTACCTGCGGACCGCGACGTAGTAGATAGAACCCAATTTTTTTAGCATCGAGTTCGATTTGCCCGTAGGTTCTCAAACAGAACTTGGGTTCTATGTGATGGAAAGTATGATTTTTTCCTTTTATGTTAAAGACCGTAGCATTTCTTTTGCTAGATTCCTTCTTTGGAACTCCACTGCGATCGAAGTTTACCTGAGTCTCTTCTGATATATAACGTTTGGGTCGTTTGAATCTCTCGAAAAACTTACTAGGATCGTTGCCCGTTAAAATCCAAAACAGTCCATAGATGCAAGCAAATATTATCAATCCTTTAAGCGGGTCGGCAAACATAAAGGGGATACAGCAAGCGAAGATTGCCATAAAGTAACCTAATTGTTCGGGTGCTATAAATCCATATCCCAATGCCGTACCGACCATTGAATTTATCTGACCGTTGTTTAAGTCTTTCTCTCTCAAAACTCTCGATCCTCATAATACAAGTATGTGTAGGCTTTAACAGTAAAAAGTCAAAACTTTCTATCGCTATACAGTCGTACCAAGCATTACTGCGATCATCATAGTTGCTCCACCAGCAAAAATTAGAAAGCCAAAGAGCGGATCTAGGGTTGTGGATACTGGCTGTCTTTGATAGCCTATTTGAAAAGCTACATAGCCTAATACTCCTAAAAATCCCAAGATAATTGCCAGAGTCAAAAATCCTATAACCTGACAGATTAAAGTACTTAGTGTCGCTCCCCCTATAGCACCAAAAGAAACTGCGCTAAATACGGTTTCAGTATACGAACCGACCGTAGCGAATAAACCACTAGTCTGACAAGCTGCCGCTCCAAAAGTGCCTTGTGCCATTACTGGTTTGGCAACAAAAGCAAACAAAATGCCATGATATAAAGGTATTATCCATTTTTGCTTTTCAATATAAGGACTTAAGTTGTTTAACCATCTAAAACAAAAAGCAAAAAAGAGTGAAGCCCAAAATAAAGTTGTCATCGTAACTAAAAGTTCCGAGTATGACAGTATAGCCGCTAAAGAAAGCCCAACTGCCGTAATTCCCCAATGAGGCATTATTTTTTTGACTGAATTTGGCAACAAGTTCTGCCAAAAACGATCGAATTTCGTTAAGTCTCTAGACTGCTTTATCTTGCTCGGCAATAAGTACATTTTATTTGTAGTCCACCATTATTAAAGAATTTTGCGCTTAAACTTTTATTCGCTACCACCGTGTAGATGAGCAGCAGCTTTCTTTTTTACTTTGATTTATGATAAAAAATTTTTAGACATTTTGCTTTCTCAAATCCCCTTTAGAATATCTTTTGAGAAGATAACCAACTTCGGTGGTGTTCTTTTTTTTCTCAAAAAAAATCTTTATTTAGCCTTAACTACCGCCTAAATAAATAGAATCTACTATATTTATAGTTACTTTGTTCTACTACAACAAACTACCAGATTAAACTAGTGAAAATTTGTTACAACTTGTTAAGAGAAAAAAGTCTTTCTCAATCTCATCAAATATTAAAAAGACTTGGATTAGAAGTTTCTTCATTCCAAATGTCGAGCATCAGCAAAATTTGCCTAGAGTCTATAGAAACAGAAAGTATTTTGGTGATTGAAACCCTCGACTATTTGGGAGACACTTTTTCAAAAATTTTCGATAACTTTTGTACTATAGTCGAGCGAAGAATTACTTTGGTTTGTCTGAATGTTGAACAGGTCTATTTTACTCATCAACCCCAATATTCTGTTTTATCCGACCTGAGTTCGATCAAAACCGCAAAAATGACTGAAGCTTCAAAAAAACGTCTAAAAACAATTGAAAGCAATGGTAGAAAACCAGGAAGACGTACAGTTTATACCAAAGAAATCGACATAATGATAAATAGCCTGAGAAATAGTACTAAACATAATATCGATACGATTTGTAGAATCGTAGATATAAGCAAAAGTACGTATTACGCTCATTACAATCGGACGAAAGCTACTGACAACAACATTTAATATGTGAACTACCTCGATTTAATCAAAGATTAAATCGTTACCTAACAGGATTTACGGAGTTGAACAAGAGTTCATTGTTCGAGTAATGAGTTCGTTAAGGAAGAAAAAAATGCCAAGTAATAGTAATTCGCGACGCTCTAATTTGCGTCTGGAAAATCTATTTGAGAGCGAAACTTAAAATGTTCAAACTTTTTCAACTAAACCTGTTTGCCGATTGTAGCGATGAGTAACTTTTTCACTAGCTCGCCGTGCTACTAATCGTTTAAAGAAGCAAAATAAGACTAAGTAACCCGCTAGAATAATCCATAGTAGACTATTTAACATAAGCTAATTATGGTTGTAATTGAAAAGAAAAAGAAATTCCGCTATCTTGCAGGGAGTTATCAAAGTCGCTGACTTCAACTAAAGGTATTCCCCAATCAACTCTTAGAGATAAAATTTCTCTTAATTGCCAGCGAAAACCAAAACCAAAGCTGCTAAGATAAGCTGAATTTGTCCCCTGTACGTTCCAAACTCTACTAAAATCGACAAAAGGAATCAACCTTATTTGAGAGGAACTATTATTGTTTCCGACGAGAGGAACGACAAGTTCGATATTAGCAACAAGAGCATTATCTCCTACTTCTTGATTCTGTCGATAACCGCGAACAGTACCAACACCACCTAGCACAAACTGTTCGACAGGAAGCAAATCGTCTGGGGTTAGTTGCCCCGATAAACGAGTTACAAACAATAAATCGGCATTTTCACTTCGATTTAAAACTCGTACCCATTCGGACTGTCCTAACCAGCTAAAAAATATTCCATCGGGAGCATTATCATTAACTGTAGCGTCAAATGCGTCCAAGCCGAAATTCAATTGAGAGTAGAAATTCCAGACAGATTTTTGTCCTCTTTCCGTCCAGTTTCCAGCCAAACTCAAAACTGACACTGCCGAACGACCATCTTGTGAACCTTCGCTAAAAGAATAGGGAAAATCGCCATCTATAAAAGTACGGCTCTCGGTTCGTTCGAATGAAATCGCCAAAGCAATTTCACGCTCGAAGTTGTTAGCAATTGGTTGATTAAAGCCTAAAGAAAGCATATCGGATTCCGAGCGAATACCCAAGTCCTCCAAAATATTATCGACAATGCGGCTTTGATTATTCTGATACTCTATGCTTAAAGTGCCGCGATTGCTAGTAACAGGAATTTGGTAGCCAATCGAAAAGGCATCAGCCCCTTCAAACAAACTATAGCTACCGTAAAGCTCGTCTTCTGAACCTAAAATACTTCGATAGCTACTAGTAGCAGTCGCCGTGTATTCTCCAGCAATTGGCGATCGCCAATTATTAAAATTCCAAGAATTTTTCCAGACGGGAGCTTCTTCTACACTAACAAGAAGTATGTCTGTGCCTGGTTGAGTTCCATTTATTAGTTCTGCACTGACGTTTTCAATTGCGTCGCTTCGCTCTAATAAAGCTAGTTTTTCATTGATAGTTTTTACGTTTAAGGGTTTCGATCTTAGTGAAGAGAAAAAAGAATTGACATAGCTTTTGTTAAGATTTTCTAAGCCATCGATCTCAATTGACTCTATCTTGCCCTCAATTACTTGTAATTTTAACGAGCCAGAACTAGAAACCTCTTGCTGCGGTATGTATGCTCCTGAGTTACGGTATCCTTTGGAAGTGTATAAATTTTCAATTTCTGCTGCCATATCGTTCAAAACGTATACAGAAAGTTTTTTACCGCGAAATTTTTCTAACTTTTTAATCAGCTCTGAGTCGGAAAATACGGTATTGCCCGAAATAGTAATGCGCTCTGGCGCAATTTTTACATTTTGGCGCATTTTACTGCTTTCTTGGGCATTCAAACTCTGAATTGGGAAACTTAGAAGCGAAATAAAGATAAGATTCCAGAATTTAAATTTATAAAGTTTTAACGTCATCTTCAGAAATTTCTGTTTGGTAGTTAGTTTTGCTTGCAATTGGGACGGCAACGACCGTAAAAATCAAGGCTCGCAAAAATGCTATATATTGGTATTTAGAGAAAAATACAGCCATATTAAATTTGTCTTAATGAGCGATCGAAAACTTGTTTCTGTAATATTAATTGATGATGAGCGCGACTTTAACAAATGCGTAACTGAAATCATATCTAAAACCTTAAATACAGAGCGAGTGTTGCTCCAAAGTTTTGCTGAAGGCAACGAAGGTTTCAAGCAGATTGAAGAAAATTGCCGTAGAGGAATAATGACCATAGCGGTTATAGACATAATTCTCCCTCAGATAAATGGAGACGTGTTAATCGAGCAAGCGAAATTTGATAAGAAAGACGTTTTAGGGTTTGTTATTTCCGCTCATAAAACCGAATCTGAATTGAATTCAATTGCCGCAAGTAAAGAGTGGTTGGAAAAGATTTATTGCAAGCCAGTAAACTACCAAAATTTTACAAATGAGTTAGTTCGATATATTTCTCAGTATGTCGAACGAGAGGATTCCGATTTAATAGAAAGTTCATCCGCTCTGGATGTAGGATTCGACTACGGCGAGCTTGACGCTTCGTTAATCTTACATCTTAAGGAAGAAGCAACAGAAATTAAAGGTTTAATCAGAAATACTATTGAAAGCACTCTCGAAGCTGGAAAGAGATTAACCGAGGTAAAGAGATTATTGCCTCATGGTAAGTTTAGAGAATGGGTCGAAAAAGAAACGGGGTTTCACTACACGTCGATAGCCCAATTTATGCGTCTTTGGGAAACGTTTGGCAATCGTAGAGCAGATATAGTAAATTCTGGCTTGAACGTTACCATTTTGTATCGCTTAGCCTCGGACTCAGTACCAGAAGATTTTCGCCAGCGAGTTATCAAACTTTCCAGTAGCGGGAAAAAAATTTCGGTCAAAAAGCTCAAACAAATGAGACAAGTTTACGATGAGGGAATAGCACAAAAAGAAAATGAAAGTCAAGAAGAGGTTACTGTAAATGTTAATACATCTGCCGATATAGATACTACTAAAACCGATAAAAAGCCAGAAAAAAAGCCAGAAATTGTCAACGTTATCAGAAAAAAACGGTTTATAGAATTAGGACCGCATTTGTTATATTGCGGTCATCCCACAGCCAGAGAATTTAGCGATCGCCTGCCTGAAGATATTACTTTTAGCATTGCTTTTCCTATGACTTCAGACTGGGGAGAGAGAAGTTCTATATTTCCCTCCGTGTACGGTCTAACCGAAACTATCTTCCGTAATAATGCTCCGCAAGGCGAAGAAGAGGTAGCTGCTAACCTAAAATTTATGCGGAGTGGTATGAAAGAATTTACTTATTTTCAGGAAAACATATTGTTTGCTTTTTTGCCCTATCCAAAACTGCTCTTAATGGCTCATGAGCTAGAACTTATTTGCTGGATTGCCGAGCCAAATCTTCAGCGGTGCGATGAAATTGTCAAAATATGGGAAGAAAATAGAGCATCTCGATGAATTTAAATTTTTCTTTCTAACGTAGTAATTTAAATGTAGAATAATTATACATTTAGGATTTATTTGCAGGATCGATTCGCAAATATAATCAGTTTGGCAATTTTAAAAATGAATAAGCTTGTAATTATTGAAAGTACGGGAAAGCTCAAAAAGATAAGTGAATTTTTGCCCGCAGAAGGCTGGACTGTAATGGCTAGCAAAGGTCATGTGCGACAACTGGCACACGATGGAGAGGACAATTTAGGATTCGATATTGTAGGAAATCGCGTCAACTGCCGCTATCAATTGACTGATTCTAAAGCCAAACGAACTGTAGCAGAATTAAAAAAGGCAGTTCGTGCAGCCGAGATAGTCTATCTAGCTACCGACCCCGACCGCGAAGGAGAAACGATTAGTTGGCACTTAGCTCAAATCCTCAACCTACATAACCCCCGTCGCATTAGCTTTAATGAAATTAGCCAAAAAGCTATATCTAGTGCGGTCGCTAATTATCGCGATATTGACATGAATCTGGTCGAGGCAGGATTAGCTAGAGCCTGTTTCGATAAATGCGTCGGATATAAAGGCTCTCCTCTGCTTTGGGCGCAGAATATCGGAGCAAAAAGCATGGGCAGAGTGCAGTCGGCGGTACTACACTTAGTTTGTGAATTAGAACGAGAAATAATCAATTTTAAGCCTGTCGATTATTTCTCAGTTTTTGTAGACTACGCCGAAGGATTTCGAGCTTTTTACTGCGGTGGCAGTGCCACAGAAAAAGAGAATGATAATTCCTCAGAATCCAAACGCATTTTCCAGCAGGATGAGGCAGCAAATTTAGTTCGACTCGCCACTTCAACGCAGCATTCTCTTGTCAATTTAGAACGAACAAAAGTTGCTAAGAAGCCTCCTCCTCCGTTTACTACCTCAACGCTACAGCAAACAGCAGGAGCGAAACTCGGCTTTAGCCCCGAACGAACCATGCAGCTAGCACAAACCCTCTACGAACAAGGCTACATTACCTATATGCGAACCGATTCGGTTAACCTCAGCGATGATTTCTGTACTGCCGCTCGTAACTGGCTGACGACTAAAGACCCCAACAATATTCCCGATAAAGTTACCAAACATCGCAACACCAAAAATGCTCAGGAAGGTCATGAGGCAATTCGACCGACTAACATTGAGCTTCCTTCTTCGAGGTTAAAAACATTAATAGAAGCCGACGCTTTTAATCTCTACGTTTTAATCTGGAAGCGATCGCTTGCTTCTCAATGTCGCAGCGCGGTTTTAAATAAAACTACGGTGGTTTCCAAATGCCAGGAGACTTTTTGGCAAGCTAAGGGGCAAACAGTTAGCTTTTTAGGCTACGCGAGGTATTGGCACGACCTTAGTGCCGAGCTTGAATTGCCCGATTTGGCAGAAGGACAAATTCTCAATCCCGATAATGCTCAGTTCGAGAAAAAACGGACAAATCCCCCCTCTCGCCTCAGCGAACCCCAATTAGTGGCGTTGATGGAGAAAAAAGGTATTGGTAGACCTAGTACCTATTCTGCTTCAGTGGCAACACTTAAAATTAGACAATACGTTAGATTGTCTAAGAAGAAGCTTTTTCCAACTGAGTTGGGAATGCGAGTAAACATTTTCTTGCAAAAGTTTTTCCCAGAACTGATTGATGCTGGTTATACCTCTTTAATGGAAAGCGATTTGGACAAAGTTGCTTCGGGAGAACTAAATTGGCAAAAACATTTTGCCAATTGGTATCACACTTACTTTGCTCCAGCGATCGCCCGCGCAAGACAACAACTTCCGAATTTTACTGCCCCTAAAGCTCAAGGAAAAATTTCTGCTACGAAATATTTTTGTCCAGTTTGCCAAAAACCTTTGGAGGAGTATACTTATACTAAAGAAGGCAAAAACAAAAGTCTTCTCCGATGTTCCGATCCCGAAGCCAGGAAACAACCAAACCACAAACAAGCTGTCTACTTTTTTTCAACTAAAGCTAATAAGTTTTGGAGTCCCAAATTTGGGGAGTTAGGTTCTAATTCTTCGTCGAACGCTAAATCTTTGCCTACAAAGCCCATTAAAAAAGCTCGAATTGTTAAAAAATGCGATCGTACCAATACCAAAATCGCCAAAATTCGCCGAAAAAAATAGGTGACTATAGCTCTACTGCTTTCTTCAGGTTACAATGCTAACCAAGCAGATTACGGATATTTATTCGGATGTGCCTAAAATTGCAGAACACCGACTCTTTTTGGCGAAGGACATCGGCGTTCATTTTTGTAAACCCCATAGTTAAGGAGGCTGATATTTAGTTGTTAACTCTAACTTCGGAAAAACCGAAAATTAAAGAGAGTGGTTTTGCAAACCCTATAAAAACAGGAGGTTTAATTATGTCCTAGTTTATAGAGCTAAATTAAAACACTTCTGGGTTGATTGTATCAACTGAGCATTCTGTTTGACAAGGTTTGACAGAAATTTTGTGCTGCAAACAATTATTAGAACCCAGAAATGAGCTACGACAAGCAATCCTCATAGCCGTTCTAGATTAAGAATTATTTAGTTTGGTCGTAAGAGGAAAGTGCTGTCGCTTGCTTGGCATCGCTCGAACTCAACCAAACCTATCTCTAAGCTAACTAAGTCCAGAATTTCGACTGACAATCGAAATTCAAAGCTGTTGTAAAACAAACAAAACAGCAACCTGAATGAATCTTTATTATGACTTAGTGTGCGGTGTATGGAGTAGTGTTTACCGCAAAAAACTTTGGGTTTAGTTGAATTTAAGTAGCCGAGTAAGTAACAGCCAGAGAAAACCCTACATATTTTCTGGAGTTACAAATGTACTTAGAAACCCACGCGCACGAATGGCGGCAGAGCGGTATCGATCGCACTTTAATAGATTTAAATCTTCTATCCTTAGATGAAACCGAAATTGCCGAATGGTATTTTCAGTATTTACCGTCTACTGCTAGAAGAAACGATGGTAGAGTGCGCGATGGTTATTTACGAGCCTATAAAGAACCACTCAAAGGTGGTTGGGGCATTAAAGGTTACAATCCTACCGATTGGAATAGAGGGCCAGAATTGCGGTGCTTTAAACCCAATTCACCCCGAATTGGTTCGGATGGCAAACCAATTAAATACGACCTGCCAAAAAATTCTTCTTTCGACCCAATTTTCCCTAAAGTCAGCTATGCGATTGCCTCTTTAATCTTTCGCTCGGCTGGCTTAAACTTTTTGGAACTAACTCAAAAATACGCTCCTCATGAGTTGGTTATGGGAATAGTTGACGAGAATGAGTGTTCCTGGTTCTGGCTTGCCGTTTTAGACAACCCAATAATTCCTATTAGTATTGCCGAAGGAGGTAAAAAGGCACTATCTTTGCTCTCGATTGGCAGATGTGCGATCGCCGTAACTTCCATTACCACCTGGAGGGAATTCAAGGGTAGTAAAAAACTTCATCCCTGGCTGGCTCTATTCGCGCCTCAAAGAAACTTTTATCTAACCTTCGACCAGGATGAAAAACCCAAAACTAAAAAGGCAGTTAATTTACAGTCCTTGAAATTAGGAACGACTTTAACTAAATCGGGAGCTTCTAAAGTTAGGCGGATTAGCTGGAGCGGTACTTCTAAAGGAATTGATGACTTTATTTATTTATTACAGAATAAATATGGCGAACGCTACTGCCAGAAAATCATTAGAAAGTGTTACCAGAATGCTCGTAATTATCTTAAATTCGACAAATCTCAACAGCTACCAGGAAAAATTAAATCCGTTAACAAAAAATATTTAGAGTTAGCCGATATTGCCGAAGCAGCTTTGGCTAAACTTTTAATTGTCAAAAGTGCCAAGGGTACGGGAAAAACCGAGATTGTAACCGATCTAGTGGCGACAGACCAAAGAAACGGCATAGCGACTATCAATCTGGTACATTTAGAGCGGTTGGCAAGAGAGGCAGGGATTAGATTGGGTCTGCCCTACAGAACCGAAAAAGGAACGGTTTCATTGAGAAATGCCCTCGGCTATAGTTTATGTCTCGATAGCTTTACTCCCGATAATTCCGTTCCGTTCCACCCCGAACACTGGAGCGATGCGGGTCTGATTATGGACGAATTTACACAATCTTTGGGTCATTTAGCATTTGGCTCTACAGAACTTAAAAAATATCGCAAGCTAGTTCTGGCTACCCTCGGACAAAAACTAGCAGATTGTTGGGCAAATAATAAACCTATTCGGCTGTTAGATGCCGATGCTAATGTTGAGTCGGTAGAGCTTATCTATGAATTGATTCAGTTATACTCGGATAGAGAAATAACTAGAGACGAATTAGAAGACAATACTTTTACTCTAGTCAATGAATATAAGTCAGAGTTAGGAAAGTTATATTTTTACGACGAACCGTCTCCCAAACAGATTCGTGCCGATCTCGTCGCTCAGATGAAGCAACAGAAAAATCTGTTTATCGTTACCAGCGCACAAAAGCCCGAAAGCAGCGACGGGACGATAAATTTAGAAGAATTAGCTAAAAAACACTATTTGCCATCAGAGATTTTAAGAATTGACAGTACTACTACAGGCGATCCTACTCATCCAGCATTTAACATTAATGGCGATCGCTTAAAAGAATTGATTTATCTTGGCAACTACCAAATAATTATTGCCTCTCCCACCATTTGTACGGGAATATCAATCGATGAAGTCGATGGTTATTTCGATGCGGTATTTAGCTTCCAGTCGGGCAATCTAACTCCTAATTCAGTTCGTCAGCAGCTAGTGCGGTTGCGTGACTTTTTAGTTCCCCGATATCTTTGGTGTCCCAAAATCGGTCAAGGATTTATCGGTTCGGCTTCAACTAACCCAATTGAACTTTTAACCGACCAAAAGGGAGAAGCCAAACTAGGATTACAGCTTTTAGGATCTAAAGCTGCCGAACAGTTGATTGAATCTAATGTTTGTCCCCTAACTAAATATTGGTCCGTTGTCGGAGCGATCGCCAATCGGGAAAAATATTACTATCGAGAAATTTTACTCTATCAGTTAGAAGAAGAAGGATGGCAAATAATTACACGGTTTCCCCATGATGACGATGCGTTGCAAAGAGCCTGGGAGGAACGGAAAGAAATTAGAGCGGAGTCGGTAAGATCTGAAAATACGACCGTCGCAACTGCCCATGAGCTATCCCACACCGATGCTTCTTTATTAGAACGCAAACGAAACCTAAGTGCGGCTCAACAGGCACAATTAGATAAATACAAACTTCAACAAAAATATTCAATTGCAGAAATTACACCCGAACTAGTCGCAGCCGAGCGAAAAAAACTCTACTCCGCTTTGCGATTACGATTTTGGTTAACCAAGGGAAGAGAATATTTAGAACGTAGCGATCGCGAACTACTGGAAAAAACTCAAGAACGAAATAATGGAAGCTTCTTTATTCCAGATTTCAATCAGAAAATTAGCATTAGTAAAGTAAAATTACTCGAACTCCTCAATTTAGAAAGATTCGAGCGACGGGAAACTCAGTGGAGTAACAACTCGCCAGAATTAATCGAACTCAAACAGTTCGTTGGGCTAGATTTGGTTAGGTTCAATCAAATTCTAGGTTGTGGTATTGCTATTACCGACAGTCCGATTACAGTAGTTCAGAAAATTTTCAAACAAATTGGCAAGAAGCTTCCCTACCAGAAAAATTCAAGAAATGGTAACAAGCGTTTGAGAATTTATGGGGCGGCTACTTCTAAATTTAATTTGGATGCGGTTGAAACTGAAATTCTTGAAAACTGGTCGAGCTACTATCTCTACAAATATACAGGGGAAACTGATTTTGCTGCGTGAGTTCGGTCGAAGTGGTGCAGCAAAATCAGATAATTATTAATTTATTTGTTTGTTCCTAAAATTTGCCTAGTAATATTACGCATATTTGCATTATAATTTCAGGCAAGAGCATTCAAATTAATCTTCATACTTGCATTTTAAAAAGCGAGTTTTCCCAAGTTTCTAGAAATACACAAAATTTTGAATTTCATGACCAAGCTTACCAAAATCATTTGGTCTTTGGCAGTTGTAATGTTGATTAGCTTTTTTGTTACCAGTTATTGGCAAAACTCTTCGTCAGTATCGGTTACAGCTTCAACTAATTCTGTTGCCAATAACTCCATTACTATCGGCTACAGCAATTGGGCTGGCTGGTGGGTTTGGGCAGTAGCAGAAGAAGAAGGGTTATTTGCTAACAATGGTGTTAATGTAAAACTAATTTGGTACGACAGCTATTTAGAATCGCTCGAAGCACTAGCCGCAGGACAAATAGACGGTAATTCTCAAACCCTTAACGATACGATTTCATTTGCAGGTAATGCTGTAAACGGTGAAGTAGTAGTTTTAGTAAATGACAACTCTTTCGGTAACGACAAGATTATCGCCGCCGACCGAATCAATAGCGTAGAGGATTTAAAAGGTAAAGATGTAGCTGTAGAAGCAGGAGTGGTCGATGACTTTTTATTAACTCTGGCATTAGAAAAAAGCGGAATAAAGCGGGAGGAGGTGAATATTGTAGATATCGAAACTGGTGCGGCGGTAGAGGCATTTGCTGCGGGACAGACCGATGCGGTGGGAGCTTTTCCTCCCTTTTGGCTTACAGCACTAAAGCGCGAGGGAGCTAAAGAAATAGTTAGCTCTAAAGATTTTCCAGGTAGTATCCCCGATTTATTAGTGGTTAGCCAAAAAGCGATCGATAAGCGACCCGATGAAGTTCGAGCCATAGTGAAAACTTGGTTTGATACCCTTGATTTTATAGAGCAACATCCCCAACGCGCCGATGAAATCATGGCTCGACGAGCGGGGGTAAATACAGAGCAACTACAGCTATTCAAAGAAGGAACGAAAATATTTTCCGTTGCCGATAATTTAAAAGCCTTTTCCAAGGGCAACGATATGGCGCATCTCAATTTTGCTGCCGAAAAAATTACCGAATTTCTAGAAAACAACCTCAAAGCTCTGGATAAAAAGCCCAATTTTTCCAAATTATTTAACTCTAAATTTGTAGATCGTTATGCCCTCAACCAGCAGTAATAGCCGACAATCGCTAACATCGAAAACTTGTTCGCAGTGTGGGACGGAAAATCCAGCTACGGCTGACAAATGCTACATTTGCCATACTTCATTAAATGAGCGACCAAAAAATAAAAATTATTCAGCATCTTATCATCAAGAATTACTTAATTTTGGTGGGAATTATCTAAGGGCGTTTAAAAAAGATCTGCAAAAACCTAGTGCCTGGTTGGGAGTGGTTGTTTTTGCCTTAGCTGTTACTCTCTGGGGCAATTACTTTATTAATTCTAACCGCTCTGAGGTGGAGTTAGAACAACCCAGGGTGCAAACTTACTCTACTATCGAACGAGTAAAAAACGTTCCACAGGGTCTATTTAGTTATGGTGGAGGAGCATTTTTTGCTCCTTTAGTAGCACAGGGACTAAATGATGCGATCGCTGATGCCTACCCAGAATTTCAGTTGCGCTACACCGAACCAATGACTCCTTATTCAAGCTATAGCGAAGGAATAAGGATGTTGACCGATGGTGAAATCAGCTTTGCTTTTAATGGTCGTCCCTTAACGGCAGAAGAATATGCTGCCGCCAAAGCGCGAGGAATAAGTTTAAAACAGGTTCCAATTGCTTTAGATGGAGTGGTTGTGTTTGCTAATAGTGGTGTTGGTGTTTCGGCACTGAGTTTGGATAAAGTCACAGATATTTTTGCAGGGGCGATTACCAACTGGAATCAGCTTGGTGGTATCGATTTACCAGTTGTTCCCGTCTTGCTTAGCGATGAAGAGTTAGAAGTTTTAGACGTTAAGGAGGCAACGAAAACTACTCAATACTCAACCAACAATACTCAAGTTCTGAGAAAAGTCATCGGGACTCCTGGTGCGATATCGTTGGCTTCAGCATCTTTAGTTGCCAATCAAAAATTGATTGCGCCTCTAAATTTAGCCGCACCTCACTCAAACAACTTTGTCCGACCGTTTATTAATGGAGAATCAAATAAAGATGCCTTCAAAAATGGCTCGTATCCTCTAACCAAAAGACAATTTTTGGTAATTCGCGAAGACGACACTCTCGATGAATGGGCAGGTTATGCCTACGCCAATATTCTGATCTCTCAACAGGGACAAGGATACGTTGAAAAAGCTGGTTCTGTTACTATTTACTGATTTGATTATGGTTACACTACAACAGCAATTATCTCAAATCTCGCTCGATAAACCTGAAGATATTCCCAAAATAGTAAGATTATTGGAAAATCCTCAAAGTCCGATCGCACTGCCTGGAGCAATTAGTCTTTACAATCACGATTGTCTGCACGTACTCTTAAAGCAAAAAAATTCTCCAGAAGAGGAAGCCTTTATAGTAGGTTTTTGTATGGGTAACGATCCTGCCACCAAACGAATTCACGTATTTATTTTAAAACTAAGTGCCAGATATGTTTATCCTAAAAATCCTAAAAATTATCGCTTTACTAAAAAATGTTTGCTGGAATTCGACCGAGGATTCAATTATGGCAAGACTTTTGAGGAAATTAGATTTAATCGAATTGACTTTTTTAGATTCGCCAATAACTCAGTAGATAAGCTGCAAGATTATTTTGGAATATCTAGACAAGATCTGCTCCAATTACGTTTAGAAAGAGTTCTAGAGACAAAAGCTAGGAGTGAAAAGACTAGAATAATTCCCAAACAAACTAGACTAAAACGCTCGATTAACTTCTTTAAATGGTCTAGCAGTATTTGTGCTTTAGTTGGAGGTGGTTTATTAGCCTCGAACATTTCTTATAGCAAGTTTGGATTTGTTGGTTTGGCAATGAGTTCTAGTCAATTGCTGGTTGCTTCATTGCTAGC